>CALLZL010000100.1 GCA_937859575.1 uncultured Chloroflexota bacterium | reverse complement strand
CGCGACTGCATCATCTACGGCCCTGCCATCGGTAACGCCGGCCAGTTCGACCAGGCAGATGTCGTGGGCGAACGTGCCCGCCAGGCGGCGGGCGACCTCGATCGCCAGGCGTGTCTTGCCGACGCCACCCGGCCCGGCGAGCGTTACGAGCCTGATGGTGCGGCGTGACAGCAGATCGACCAGGCGCGCGGTTTCTTGCTGGCGTCCAAAAAAGCGCGTCAGCACGGGCGGCAGTGCGGCGTGTGCGGGGTGCGCCTCGACCGGCGCGCGGGCGCGGATCTGTTCGGCCAGCGTTACGGTCTCGGCGGATGGCGCCAGGCCAAGCTCGGTCGCCAGCACGCGCCGGCAGGTTTCGTAGGTGTCGAGGGCGGCGCTGCGTTGATCGGCACGCGCCAGCACGCGCATCAACTGGCGGTAGGCCGCTTCGCGCAGCGGGTCGTAGGCGAGTATCCGGCGAACCGAGCGTTCTGCCTCGGCCAGTTGGCCGGCGCGTTCGTGAAACGCGGCCAGTTGCTCCAGCGCCGAGGTCACCTGCACATGGAGATGTTCGCGCTGCACGAGCAGCCACTCCTCAAACTGCGCGCAATCGCCGAGCGAGAATTGCTCCAGGAAATCGCCGCGCACCAACGCAAGCGCCTCGGTCAGCCGGGCGGCACAATCGGCGCACGTAGCTGGGTCTGCGTGCGGATGGCTGCGGCACGCCTCGATCAAGGCACCAAAGCGCGCAACATCCAGCTCGTGATCGCTGAGCGGGTTGAAACGCACGGTGAGTCGCTCGCCGATCAGGTGCGGCTGTGCGTCGGAACTGTGTGTGCGGAGCGCTTTCTGCAGCTGCGCCCAGGTGACGCGCAGGTTATTTTGCGCAGCAGCAGTCGGCAAGTCGGGCCACAGCAAGCCGAGGAGGAATTCACGGCTGTGCGCGTGATCCGACTCGATCAGAAGATACGCCAGCAGTCCGATCGCTTTGCGGTTGGTGAGCACGATCGGCCCCAACCGGTCATGCTCGATCTGCATGCGACCGAGTAAAGAAAAAATGAATGCAGCCACGGTCGCCCAAACTAATGGTGGATTAATGGCCTGTCGCTAGAGTATCCAGAAGTATAGCACAACGAATGCAAGATAATCGCTCTATGACGGGATGTATCAGGGCTCTTGCAACGTCGCGGGGCTCCGCCCCGCACCCCGTTTTTTCCGCGGGTTGCTGGACTTTGCAACAGCCCTGGGGATATACGCGGTGGGCCGCGTCGCTGGCTGATTCTGCCTGCGACTCCAGGCAAGGTCATTTCCAGGCACGCTGCAGCCGCAGCGCATGGCACACGCAGGTTGTGAAAACACAGGAGCACCGAAATGCACAAACCGAAACCCACCACCCTGGTAGTCCTGCTGGCGCTCACGCTGGCGCTGTCCGGGCTGTTGGCCCTGCCGATGCGGCTGCATGCCGCAGAAACGAGCGTCTATCTGAGCCCGATCATGGCCGGCGGTTCTTCGTGCGTACACTGGTCGGGTCCGGCTGGTGGCCCGGCTGCCACTGCAACGTCGAAAAATTCCAGGCTTTGCACGCCAACACCGACAAACACCGCAACGCCGACGAGTACCGCGACACCGACCGACATCGCGACCCCCACCAGCACACCAACCGACACCGCAACTCCAACCAGCACATCGACACCAACGAACACCGCAACGCCGACGAGTACCGCGACCCCAACCGACACCGCGACCCCTACCAGCACACCAACCGACACCGCGACCAGCACGCCGACCCCCACCAGCACCGCGACCAGCACGCCGACGCCGGCTCCGGCGGCAAACATTACGGTCTATAACACTGGGGCGTTTTTTGTCCAGTACTATGTTTCGTACAACCTCCCCGGCATGCCGCTGCAAAGCCTGTATAGCGGCGTGTTCAACGTCAATCAGGGCGTCACCCTGACGATCCCTGGAAATGCGACGAATGTCGGCGTCCTTGTTCAGCTATACACGGGTATCACCGGATGGCAAACGGCATGCACGCGCTCGTATGCGCAAGCTACAACTGTCGTGATTATTACCGGTGGCACGACGTTTTCGCCAACCTGCACGGGTGGGTAGCCTGTCGTTGTTGCAGGGTATGGGCCAGCGTGATGGCTTTACCCAAGAAAGGAGCGGATGCTCTTGCCAATAGACGGGCTACCACATCCGCAGCTGCACCGCCGCCCGCCGCCCGTCGAGCAGCAGATACGGTGCGGCCCAACCCGTCGTCACGCCCAGAGCCTTGAGCTGAGACAGGTCGCGCAGGCGGTTCTCGCGGCGAGCGACCATGATCTTGTCGGCACTCTTCGGGCCGATACCCGGCACACGCAGGAGCTGCGCACGCGTGGCGCGGTTGAGCTCGACCGGCTCGTGCAGATTGCGTTCAGCCCAGGCCTGCTTGGGGGTCTTGTCGCGCGGCAGCAGCCCATGCTCGTCAAAGGGCAATTCGGCATAGCCAAAGCCATAGTCGCGCAGCATGAAATCACTCTGGTAGAGCCGCAGTGCACGGGTTGGATCTTCGGCGGGGTTTTCCGACAGGGGCGAATGCTCGATCGGGTGGAAGGCCGAGAAGTAGGCACGCCAGAGGCCAAGCTCCCGATGGGCGCGCTGCACCGTCGCCAGCAGCTCGCGGTCGCTCTCGCCCACCGCGCCGACGACGAACTGGGTGGTGAGGCTGCGTGCCGCCGGCCGCCCGGCAGCCCTTGCACGGCGGATCAGTTCGGCGGCCCATGCCATGCGCCCCCACATCGCCCCGGCAAACTCCTTGTCGGGCGCCAGTTCACTCAGGCGCGCCTGGTTGGGCGCTTCGAGGTTGAGCGACACCCGATCCGCCAACTCGACGGCGCGCTCGATATATTCGAACGACGCGCCAGGGATGAGCTTGAGGTGGATGTAGCCGGTGTAGCCTTCCTTGAGCCGCAATCGCTCGATGGTCGCGAGCATCTTCTCCATTGTCGTGTCGGGGTCGGGCACGATCCCGGAGGAGAGGAACAGCCCATCGACGCGCTTCTCTTCCCGCAGCCTGACAAACGTCGTCGCCAGTTCATCCGGTTTGAAGGTCGTGCGCTTGCGGCGGATCGCGCATGAGGTGAAGCAGTATTTGCACGCAAAACGGCATGCGTTCGTCTGCAGCACCTTGAAGAGGCGCGTCGTGCCGCCGCCCTCCTGCTTGGCGTTATAGATGAAGCCGGTGGTATGGGTGATGCCCTGCTGGATGCTCTGGGTCGTGGGCACATCGCTCACCTCGTCGGATGCCTCGCCGCCGAGGATCGCCAGCTTCTGCTGGATATCCGGCTCCATGATGATCGTCGTCGCCATTGCGCCCTCCCCTCGTGTGAAACAGATGTTCTAGTAGTATTATAGCATGGGAGGGCAAGGGGACACCGCAAACAGAGAGCGCCACTCCTAAGCCTGGGAGTGGTGCTCGTCTTTGAGTCGCTCTTGGTTGTCGTCTCGTCATGCTGCCGCCGCAGCTGCTGAGAGTGCGGTCGTGCTCCATGGAGTGTGGGCGTGTTTTTGTCAATCGAAAAGTGGTTCTCCCGCACTTCTCGTGATTAAGCCTGAACTGTAGGCCGTACGAGTGGACTTGATCGCGCCAATATGCCGCGCCAGGAATCGGATTCACGGAATATGCGGGAGAGCCACTATTAGAGTATCAAAACAGGGCATTTCACGCAACGATCGCGCTTGGCCATGTGATGCGCGGGCTGAACGATCTGGAGCGCGCCGAGTGCAGAATAGTTGAACCACCGCATCCTGGGATCGCGGGCGTCTCGCCCGCATGCGCGCTCACTGATTCACCGTTCTGTACCTGGTCCTGGAACCTCAACCGTAGATCTATGCTATCCTGCGGGCTGCAGAGGCAACTACCTGGGAGGAGACACCACGCGATGAACCATGACCAGCCCACTTCCGGCGCACCTGCCGCCTGGCGCATGCTGCGGGTGCAGGCCGGCAAACTTCAGGATATCCCCTTCGCAGATGGCGTCTGGACGACGGCGATCTACAAGATGGCACTCGACGGCTCGGTCGTAATCGAGCACAACGGGATCGTGGGCGATGAGCATACCGGGAGCGGCCCAGACCCCGAACGGGCGCTCTGCTGTTGCCCTGCCGATCACTACACCCACTGGCGCGCTGCGCTCGGCATTGAACTGCCGCTCGGCATCTTTGGCGAAAACCTCACCCTTGCAGGGGTCACGGAGCATACCGCCTGCATCGGCGATACGCTGCGCTGCGGCAGTACGCTGCTGCAGGTGAGCCAGCCGCGCATGCCATGCTACAAGCAGGCACGCCGCATTGGGCAGCCTGATTTTGTCAAGCAGATCATGGAGAGCGGTCGCCTGGGCTTTCTGCTCCGGGTCCTCACGCCCGGCTCATTCCAGCCCGATGATGCCCTCACGCTCGTCGATCGGCCACACCCCGATGTTCCGGTGGCCGCCGTCGTGCGCGCCTTCTGCGCGCCGGAGGATCTTGCAGCAGCGCGGCAACTGGCAGATCTGGCGCTGCTCGCGCCCGAGTGGCGCAAAGAGTTTGCCAGGCGAGTCGCATAGCGAAGCCGCCCCAAACCCCAAAGGCACCATGACATTTCGCTCCACATAGATTCTGATGGCACTCGTCATCCTGGTTGTCGAGGAACTCATCAGTAAAAGGAATCCCGATGTCACTCTTCCAGGGGATCAATGTCGTCTCAATATCGGTTCCGGATCTCGACATCGCCCGTGAGTTCTACGGAACCGCCCTTGGCTTCGGCACGCCACTCTATGATCTGCCTGAAGCCGGTTGGATCGAGTTTGCGACGGGAAGTTCAGCGGGCAATCTCGCTGTAACCACCGCAGCGCCGGATTGGGTGCCGAATACCGGAACGACAATTGTGCTGAATACGAATGACTGTTTCGCAGCCTGTGCTGAACTCCGCAGCCGTGGTATTCGGTGTGATGACCCAATCGTCTTCCCTGGGTATGTCACCTTTTGTAGCTTCTACGATCCCTTCGGCAATCGCTTGCAGATGTGCAGCCCGGCCGAGTAGCTATAGCCAGGTGCAAACCGATTGATGATTGGGACCGCGCGCATCTTGCACACATGCAGGCGGGGCGCCCGCGCTCCCAGGATGCGGATGGCGCAAGATTTCCGCACCTGGCTATAGAACGCACAGCAACACAAGCCGCCGCAAGAATGACAGCCGCGTAGGGCGATCATCATCACGGCCGGATCTCAACCTCGGCCTCGATCTCGATCGGAATATCGAACGGCAACTCGGCCATGCCGACGGCACTGCGCGAATGGGCGCCGATCGTCGGGCCGAAGAGATCAAGGATCAGATCGGAGAAGCCGTTCATCACGGCTGGTTGCCGGTTGAAGCCGGCGGCTGAGTTGACCATGCCGAAGACGCGATTCCAGGCTGTGATTCGGTCGAGATCACCAAGCGCGCGTTTGAGGCTACCGAGGATCGCGAAGCCAGTGAGGCGCGCAGCCGTAACCCCCTGTTCGATGGTCAGCTCGCGCCCGACTTTGCCGAATGGTGCGGCCAGCGAACCATCCGGATTGGTCGGGCCATGACCGGAGACAAACGCACGCGTCCCAACGATGCGGACAAACTGAAATGGGAGCACGATGCCGGGTGGGGGTTGTGTCGGTGCGGGAAGTGTGATCCCGAGTGCGCCAAGGCGTGCTTCTACTGTGGCCATGATATTCCTCGCGTATGCTGCAGCTCACGATAGTGAGGTGCAGAAGTATTGATATGTGCGTATGCGGGCGTCTCGCCCGCACTCCCAGCGATCAATCGTCGTGCACTTTGCTAAGACTACCCGCTTGCGGCGCGTACCCGCACCTGATCGCCGATCCCGACACCCAGGCGTTTGGCGGCACTTCCGTTGCGCACCGCCAGTTCGAGGTGATCGCTGCTCCCGATCAGGGCGATCAGGTCGCCAACGGCTCCTTCGGCGTAGGTATGCTTCAGCCCCACGATATGCTGATCAATGATCTGCACCAGCAGATCGGTATGCCCCACATCACCAATATGTCGCGGGCGGATATTGGTAATACAGTTGCCAAAGGTATCGACATGAATGATCCGGCCGATCAATTCACCATTACGCCCACGGGTTGGTTGTTCGAGCGCTGCTTCGGTCAGGGTCGCGATTGGTGTTCCAAGTTTCTCGATCGCGACCCCCGCCGCAAGATGCGCTGCAACTGGCGCAAAGATATCGCGGCCATGAAAGGTCTTGCTCACATGCGGCAGCCAGTAGTCGCGCTGGTCGAGCTCGACAAGATGGCATGCCTCGCGGCCGATCTCGGCGAGCAGATCGCGCCAGATATAAGTCAAGACGCCGTTATCCGGTGCAACGAAGGTAGCGGTTGGGGTTTGCAGGGCGATAGCACGCCGCGAACTGCCGACACCTGGGTCGATCACGGCCAGATGCACGCTTCCTGCGGGGTAGTAGCGGTAGAAGGAGTGCAGAATGTAGGCTGCCTGATGCAGATTCTGTGGCTCGATAGCATGGGTGATGTCGATCAGGCGGCTGGTAGGTGCGATCCCCAGCATGACCCCTTTCATCGTGCCGACGTAACTATCGATCAGGCCAAAGTCGGTCGTCAGCGTGATGATCCCATTCGGGCGCATGCAGCTTGCTCCTTATTCTCCGCCGAGCTCGGCACGTAGCCGGCCGGTTTCTACATCGATATCCGACAGATCGCGCTGGACTTCGAGCAGCCGGGTATGCTGAGCACGGATGAAGCGGGTGTAGGGCGCAATTGCCTCGTGGATCCGGCTGATGATCTGGTTGCGTTCGATCTCAAACTGCCGCCGCATGGTCTGCAAGAGCTGTTCGCGCAGGCCGGCGATGCGCTGGTGGAACTGTTGTTTGAGCTGGCGGCGTTTGTTGGGGATGATATACAACCCGCTTATCGCGATCACGCCGGCCGCCAGTACACCGGTGATATCGAAGGCTGCTGTGTGCAACACGGCCACCAGAAGCGCGCCGATCCCAACCGCCCCGGCCCCTACCAGGGCCGAGCCGGCCAGCGCGGCGCGGATCTCTTCGTTGAGGGCATGCGATTCCGCTTCACGGTCGTAGCTTGCAATCACTTCGTGGGCTCTCCGTGCGACCGAGTCGATCAGGGCGTTGCGGTTATATTCGAACGAGCCGCCGATATCGCCAATCATGCCGCTCCGATGTTGCGGTGCCTGTTCACGCCGCAGGTAGTCGGTTGTTGCGTGCCACAGGCGCAGGTTCTTCTCGACCATCCAATCGATAAGTGCCTGGATGCGCTGTTCGATCAGCTGCGGCACATCGGCCACAACATCCGCCTCGAAGGTCTGCCGGATGGAATCGGATCCACGCACCAGGTGTGGAATATTCGTGACCCGGATGGTTTCGTCGAAGAAGCGCATGGCGCGTAGTTCGAAATCGGCCAGCACCTGCTCGACTGCCGCCTGGTGATAGGCGAAATCAGCGTCGAGATCATCGCGAAACAGGTCGATCTGCTGTTCGATATTTTCGATTGTAGAGCGATCCTGCTGGAGTACTGCCAGCCGTTCTTCAACCGCCGTCAGGTATTTGGTTGTCAGCCGCTGTGCAACACCCAGGCGCGCCCGCAGCTTGAGCCGCACACGTTCCTGTTCATCGAGCGTCTCGCGCACAAAGGTGTCGAGCGTGCCGAAGCGCGATACATTGGCGAGCGCGGTATCGCCCTGTTGGGCACGCTGTGCCAGGCGTGCCGAGACCGGAAAGATGACCGGCGGGCTACCGAACATGGCGTGTGCATGGTCGCTGATGAAGCTCATCACCTCATCGAGCTCTGCGGGAGCCAGCAGATCGATCTTGTTAAGTACGATCACAATCTTCTTGCCCCACTCGCGGATCACCTCAAGAAACGCACGTTCGCTCTCGGTAAACGGCCGATCTGCCGATGTCACGAACAGCACCAGGTCGGCACGCGGCAAGAACTCGTGTGTCAGTGTTTCGTGGTGGCGGATGACGGCATTGGTGCCGGGGGTATCGACGATCACCAGTGAGCGCAGCACATCTGCCGGGATGCGGCGTTCGACCAGAAATTCGGCCAGCGGAGTCTCGCAGGCCTCCGTGCCATGGCGCACCAGTGTGATCCGGTCGGTGGTAGGGGTAACCCCTTCGGCGAGCAGACGTTCGCCGAGCAGGGCATTGATGACGCTCGATTTGCCGGAGTTGAACTCACCGGCGATCACGAGCAAGAACAATTCATCGAGGTTGGCGAGGGTCTCGCCGAGTGTTTGCAGATCAGCCGGTGCCACATCGGTGCCGAAGCGATCAAGGGCTGCGTGCAGTGCCGTCAGCAGGCCGCGCTGGCGTTCGAGCAGCACGAGATGGCGTTCGGACGTCAGGCGGCGGGTGGGGTGTGTCACCTGGCCTCCTCTGCAGGTGGGTGCATGGCGTGGTCGGCGCGCAGATGGCGGCGTTCTTCGCTATAGCGTTTGAGCAGCACAACCAGGCGCCCCAGATCATTGACGCGCTCGTGGATCTGGGCCAGCACCTCGGGGAGCTCATCATCGGCGAACTGTTCGGCATTGATACGTTCGAACTGGCTGCCAAGCGCACTTACCGGTGCATACAACTCGTGCAAAATCTGTTCGATCACTTCATCGGGCGGCAGTTGCATCCATGGATGGGGATCGTGTTCGTGCTGGTAGGCTGAGCTGGCCATAGCGCACCTCGTTGTGGTTGATCTTCAGGCCGGGCGTTCGAATGGGCGGCCGGCACTGCGGGCGGAACGAAACTCGTCATCCGAGAGTGAGCGTTCACCAATATAGTAGATCACCTCGGCCTGACCATCATAGCGATAACGCTGGCGTACCCAGCGACCGCCGGCTCCCTGGCGCACAACATCAATACGCCATACCAATGCGGTATCAAATGTCTCGGCTGCGATCCAGACAAGCTCATCGGGGCGGAAGAGCAGCGCGAGCTGGCGGTATGCCGCCGCGAGTGCTTCGTCACGTGTCGGCAGGTTAAATATCGTTTCATCAGGTGCGATCATCGTCTGCATGGGGGTCTCCTGCTTGTCGCTGAATATGGCTATTATACCCCACCCGGCCGCGCTGCGTACGTTGACGCCTGTGGCGCCTGCGTGCTACAATAGCCGCGTGCCGGTGTAGCTCAGTGGTAGAGCAGCTGTCTTGTAAACAGCAGGTCGTCGGTTCAAGTCCGACCACCGGCTCCATTCTACCGTATCAGAACGCCGTTCCTGCATTGCTCAGGAGCGGCGTTTTGCATGGAGTCTGTTCGTAGGTACGTTCAGCGTCGAAACTTCGGCGACACATGGGCTGAGCGGCGGGTGACTCCTACGTCCGGGCATCGCAACCTGCGGTGCCGGCGATGATGACATAGCGACACAAGAATGCCGTGATGGGCGCAGATGTGGAATCGGGGGCGTATCCTCAGCGCAGTTCGCTACGGTATCTCAAATAACAACACCCCTGCGCCACGGTGGGCGCACTGGCCCCACAGATGAGGTAGCGTATGGATCTCATTGATCGGCTGCGCGACATCGCCGCGCGCATTCCCAAGCAGTTGGAACATCTGCAGACGGAGGAGGCCACCAAGCACGCGCTCGTGATGCCCTTCATCAGCGCACTTGGTTACAACGTCTTCGATCCCACCGAAGTAACCCCCGAACTGAACGCTGATGTCGGTGTCAAAAAGGGCGAGAAGGTCGATTACGCCATCCTGCGTGATCAAAGGCCGATCATCCTCTTTGAGTGCAAGCATCACGCCGTCGATCTTGGGAAGGTGCATGCCTCGCAACTCTACCGTTACTTTAGTGTCACCGAAGCGCGATTTGGGGTGCTTACCAACGGCTTGGTCTACTGGTTCTACACTGACCTGGAAGCGGCGAACAAGATGGATGCCAAGCCGTTCTTCGAGTTTTCGATGCTCAACATCCGCGAGTCCGCAGTCGATGAGTTGAAGAAGTTCTCCAAGACCGCCTTTGACCTGCCGACGATCCTCACGACGGCCAGCGAGTTGAAGTATACCCGCGAGATCAAGCGCCTGCTGGCCGAGCAACTCACTGACCCCTCGGATGACTTTGTACGCTTCTTTGCGTCGCAGGTCTACACTGGCAAGCTCACGCAGGCGGTGCGTGAGCAGTTTACCCAGTTCACGCGCCAGGCGCTGCGCCAGTTCGTCAACGAGCAGATCAACGAGCGCCTCAAGACGGCGCTGTCCAGCGAGCCGCCTCCTGCGGAGCCGGCTGCACCCCCGCCAGCCGCAGAGCCGGCGCCCGATCCGGCGGGTGCCAGCATCGTGACGACCGACGAAGAGCGTGAGGCGTTTTATATCGTTCGCGCGCTGTTGCGCGATACCGTCGATGTGAAGCGGATCGTGATGCGCGATGTGCAGAGCTACTGCGGGATCTTGC
>CALLZL010000099.1 GCA_937859575.1 uncultured Chloroflexota bacterium | reverse complement strand
GGCGAGCTCGACCTTGCCGCCCAGTTCGGCAATCAGCCGGCGATACGAATCCAGGTCGGCGCGTTCGATCAGGCTCAGCATGATTGCCCGGTCGGTGCCCATATATTCGCGCAGCCGGTTGAAGAAGCGCACGATCCGGCCGTCGAGCGTGGTCACCAGTTTGCAGCCGATATCGAGTCGTTCGCCCAGGGCTGCACCGGCGGCAAAGGCCGCGCGGTATGTGGCGAACGAGGCAATGCAATTCACCCAATCACCGGCCGGTACGGTGCGCAGGGTTAGCTCGACAATTGCGCCGTTGATCCCCCAGGCGTGATGGACAAGGTCGATCGCAGTGCCTTCAAAGATGCGATACAGCGGCTCGGCTTCGGCCGAGAGCACGGTCAGGCTGATGATATTGCCCGGATCACGCAGCATGCCATGGCGCAGCGAGCCGATTCCGCCGGATCCGCCGGCAATAAAACCGCCGATCGTCGCCATGTCCTGGGTCGAAGGGAAGATCGGCAGTTCTTGCCCGGCCTCACGCAGCGCCTCGTTGAGGGTGCTGATCTTGCAGCCGGCCTCGACACGCACAAATCCGTTACCGATCTCGAGGATGCGGTTAAGCCCCAGAGTTTCGAGGATCAGCCCGCCATCAACCGGTACTGCCTGGCCGTAGTTGCCGGTGCCACCGCCGCGCAGCACAACCGGAACATCCCAGGCATAGGCCAGGCTCAGGCAGCGTGCGAGCTCGGCCTGGTTGCGCGGTTGGGCGACCAGATCGCCGATACTATTGCTCAGGTGGCGGTTGAGCAGCGGGCTATACCAGAAGAAATCGCGCGAGCGTTGCCGCACAACCGCCGGTCGGTCGATCGTGGGGATATCGCCAAGGGCGAGTTTGAACGCCTGCCAGTCGATGCTGGTCTTGCCCGAGAGTGATGGCATGAGTGTGTTCCTCTTCTATAGTGCTGGCCGGCGCCAGGCCGGCAAACCCGTACCGATCTCGGTGATCGGTCGCCGTGGTGCGCCTGCAACCAGTTCTGCGGTGCTGCCGGCATCGGCCACCAGCAGATCTTCGATCGACGCCTGATCGACAAAGATCGGTGGCAGGCCGAGCATCTGCCGTGCCACGCTGGTAATCGCCGGCAGCCAGCGGCCGTATGGTGGATCAAGATGTGCCGTGAGGGCGGCAGTCGCCAGTGATGCCAATGGGTCGTGGACACCCAGCGGGCAAAATGCATCGGCGACATTATCCGATCCGATCAGGATTGGGATGCCGGCGGCGGCCAGTTCGCGTAGCCGGGTTATGCCGCGCCGCTGCGGCGTACCGGCCTGGCGATCCTGCAGATAAAGATTAGTGGTCGGCAACGATACGATCCCCAGGCCGGCGGCGGCCACCTGTTCGAGCGTCGACTGTAGCGGTTCGCCACTGAGGTTTGCCAGGCTACAGGCATGGCCACAGAGCACCGGGAGCGTGAAGCGGGTCTGGATCGCGAGTTCGGCGATCGTTTGCAGGCCGTCGAGGCCGGCACTCAGGCCTTCATCGACATGAAAATCGAGCGGCAGGCCGTAGGCGGCGGCTAGTTCGAATGCCAGGTGTAGCCAGCTGTGCTTCTGTGGTTGATTGAAAACAAACACCCCCAGAACAGCACCCGGCTGATCGGCGATCTGTCGCACTGCCCTTTCGGCACCGGCACGATCGGCAAACAGCTCTACCGGCATCAGGGCAGAGCGCTGCAACACCAGGCGGCCGGCCTGTTCGGCCGCGAGTTCACCGAGTACCGGCCATGCGGTGGGCAGTTGCCCGGCCGTAATCTGCTCGATTTCCCAATCGATATGGGTGCGCACCACACCGCACCCGGCATGTGCGAGTTCGTCGAGGCCACGCCCGGCACGTCGCCGGATGTCATCAGCACTCCAGTGCGCCTTGTCGCGCCGTTGAGCATCAATCGCGGCATGCAGATCGCCGCCGACTGCGGCGAGGCGTGTGACGGTGTGGCATTTGTCGAGGTGGCAGTGAGCTTCGACCAGCCGGGGCAGCACCAGACGTTGTGCCAGATCATACTCGGCAGCACTGGCGGGTGCCATACCCGGTGCAAAGAAGCCAACCGCACGCCCGGCAACGAACCGCAGATCGCCGATCAGGCAATCGCTGGTTGGTGTGATCCCATCGAATGCCGGTTCGGCCAGTAATGTGCGCGGCACGCGCACATTGCGCAGCACAAGATCTATGGTACTGCCGATCACCTGGCGGCTCCTGGTGTCGGTGGCATGCGAAATAGTGCAAACTCGGCTAAGAAGGCGGCGAAGTTAGCAGCCGCATGACCGAGCAGCCGTTCGCCGAGTTCGGCGCTGGCGGCCGCCGCATTACCGGCGGCACCTGCAGGGTTGAGATCCTCCATGCGCCAGCCGGGGCGGCCAGGGCGGCTCCCAAGGCCGATCCAACGGTACTCTGCGGCCCAATCTTCGGTGGTGGATCGAAAGTCGAGCGCTTTCTCCATTTGTACCAGTGCCGGGCGTGCGACCAGCATGGCACTTGTTTCGTTCTGGCCGGCGTGAATGCCGTTGGCCTGTTCGCGTGGGTCGAGTTCGTGTTCGGCATTGCACATCTGATACCACGAACAACTGGCCGTCAGTAGCCCATGGGCGATCCGCAGATCGCGCGCGGCAACCTCCATCAGCGCGACATTGCCGCCGTGACCGTTGAAGAACACCAGCCGGCGCACCCCGCTGCGCGCCACGCCGGCGCCTAACTCGGCCAGTACCCGCAGCATGGTTTCCGCACTCAGGGTCAGGGTGCCGGGGAAGGTAAGATGTTCGTTGCTCTTGCAGATCGCCAGAGTCGGCAGCACCAGGACCGAGAACGAGCCATCGAGCAGCGGCGGCGCCCGCCGCGCCACCTCATCGACCAGGTCGCGATCGGTTGAGAGTGGCAGATGCGGCCCGTGTTGTTCAGTTGCGCCGAGCGGCAGCACGGCGATCGTGCATTCGCCATCCAGATCGCGAAACGCCGATGCGGGACGATCAACCCAGTAGCCGATCACACTCATGCGGCACCTCGCGCAGCGGCGATCGCCTCGACTTCGACGAGGAACTCGGGCCGGGCAAAACCGCTCACGATCATGAGGGTTGATGCCGGTGGCGTATCGGTACCGATGAAGCGATCGCGAGCCTGCATATAGGCCGGCAGATGTTCTCGGGCCGTGACATACGCATTGAGGCGAACAATGTCGGCTACGGTCATGCCGGCAGCCGTCAGCACTGCGTGAATATTCGCAAAACAGAGCTGTGCCTGCCCGGCCGCATCGGCGGGAATCCGCTCGTCGGCGGCGATACCGAGCTGCCCCGAACAGAACAGCAGGCGCGCCCCGGCTTCGACCGTCATCCCATGTGCATAGCGGGCGAACGGCGGCCTGATGTGTGGCGGGTTGATCGATTGCAGTAGCGACACAGGGTATGCTCCTTCTTCTCCATCTCGGCACCTGCCGGGCGAATCAGCGGTGGTGGTAGCTCCAGCGTGAGCGCAAGAAGAGATGATCCTGTACTCGCCGCAGGCTGATCAGGGTTGATCGCGGCGCCTGGCCGGGGGCAAAACCGGCCCCTTCGACCAGGCTTGGCCGTGGTTTGCCGGGGTGCTCGCCAATGATCAGCGGGCTGAGCGTGACGAACTCCTCATCGATCAGCCCGGCGTGCAGCATGGCGCCATAGACACGCGGGCCGCCTTCGCAGAGCAGCGATCGAATGCCGTATTGCCGGTAGAGGATCTGCGTCAACTGGTGCAGATCTGCCCCGGTTTCGCCCAGCGCCAGCACATCGATCCGGGCGGCGCAGCCGCGCAGACGTGCTTCGGCTTCGCGCCGGCCGGCCTCGGTTGTTGCAATCACCACCTGGATATCGGGCTGGGCAAAGACCGCAGCTGCCGGATCGAGCCGGCCTTCAAGCGAGAGAAACACATGGAGCGGCTGTGGGCGGTGCCCCAGGTAGCTGCGCAATTCAGCGAACGCCGCCGCATCATCCGGAAAGATGAACGCGCTCGTCCAGAGATGATCTGGTTCGGAATGCAGGGTGCCCTCGCCCATGAGGATGGCATCGGCACCGGCGCGCAGCACCGCCATAACCCAGCGATCAGGTGCCGAGAAACCCGAGATATCGCCACCGCCGGCATGCCCCGGTTCGGCAAATGAAACACGCCCATCGCGAGCGGTGACGAAATTGACGAAGGTGTACGGCCGATCGGCCACCGTCAGCGGATGCCAGTCGCCCTGGTAGATCTGGCGAAACGGCTCGGGGAGCACGGTGGGCAGGGGGGCTTCGTCGTCGAAGAGCAAGGGAAATGTACTGCCGGGGCCATGTGGTTGCATAGAGTATCTCCAGTATGCCGGTGGGCGAGAATGCGAAACCGGCCTGTTCCGCCGCAAGCGGTACGACGCAACAGCGGGCATGGCCGGATGATCGGGAACATCGGTTGATACACTTATTGTAACATGGTTGCATGTGCTGCCTGAGTTGCTGCCGCAAGCTATCAGAACAATCGTAATCGGTATGTGTGCCATCTTACAGTTTGTGGCACTACTCACTTCTATACTATGTGCATACCTGATCGAAAGTGTGTGAACGGTAGGCTGCAGGAAGCGCATCATGAAGAAACTAAGTATCTATACGTCTGCCGATTGCCCTGGCAATGAACACACGCGCCAGATTGTCGATCAGGTACGGACGAGCTACCCCATGTACCCGGTAGCACTACTGGATCTGGCCGATACTATCAGGCCGGATTTTGTCTTCGGTACACCAACGTATGTCCTTGGTGACCAGATTATCTCACTTGGCAACCCGGCGCTTCAGACTCTGTTCGAACTGCTTGATGCTGAAGTTACCAGGGCAATAAAGGAACGCAGAGTATGAAGACAACCCATCATACGATTGTTATCGGAGCCGGTTCAGGCGGCCTGACGGTCGCTGTCGGACTTGCCAATCTCGGTAAATCGGTGGCACTGATCGAGTCACTGCATGTTGGCGGCGACTGCACCAATGTCGGTTGTGTGCCATCAAAAACCCTTATTCACCAGGCCGGCGAGCATGGCGCACATGACCCTGCCGCTGTGCTGGCCGAGGTGCGGCGGAAGCGAGATGCCCTGCGCGAAAAGGAGACCCACGAGTTCGGCACGCTGCCCAACCTGAACCTGATCTTCGGCCGGGCACGGCTTACCGGCACCAACCGGGTTGTAGTGACCCTACCGCAAGGTGGCGAGCGCACCCTGACGGCCAGGCAGATCGTGATTGCCACCGGAGCTCGCCCACATACCTTTGCGATCGCCGGCCTGCCGGCCGAACGCATGCTCACCAACGAGAATGTCTTTGAATTGAGCACAACCCCACACCATCTCGCCATCATTGGTGGTGGGGTGATAGGGGTCGAGCTGGCGTTTGCCTTTCGCAAGCTCGGTAGCCGGGTAAGCCTGATCGATCGAGGCCCTGGTATCCTGAAGCGTCATGTACCCGAAGCGGCCCAGGCGGTGGAAGAATCGCTGCGTACTCATGGTGTAGCACTCTGTTTTGAGGCTGCGGTTCACGCATACGATCCGGCAAGCCGCACCTTGCGTATTGATCATAAAGGTCGGCCGATTCGGCTGGAGGGGGTGGATTACGTGCTGATAGCGGCCGGTCGTGAGCGAAATCTTACCACCCTGGGGTTGGAGGAGCTCGGTATACACTCCAGCAACCGGGCAGGAATCGTCACCGATAGCTATGGGCGTACCAATGTGCCGGGCATCTATGCCATTGGTGATGTGACCGCCACATCGGCCTTTACCCATTCGGCCAATGCCCAGGGGCGGCGTGTGGTGCAGTGTATTGCGTTCCCCTGGTTGCCGGCCCGCACTCCCGAGCCGTTCTACCCGAGTGCGACCTTCAGCGATCCTGAAGTGGCAACGGCGGGCATGCAGCAGGCGCAGATTGCCCAACGCTATCACCCACAGCTGATCAAACAGATCCGTATCGACATGGTAACCCAGACCGACCGTGGCTATACCGACGATCTTCAGCAGGGATTTATTCGTGTTGATGCCCTGCGGCTGACCGGTAAGATCCTGAGTGCGACGATTGTAGGGCCACGAGCTTCCGAGATGATCTCGCTCTTTTCGCTCGCAATTCAGGAAGGTATCTCGCTCTATAGGCTCTACCGGGTTGTTTACCCATATCCGACGTTTTCCAGTGGCATCCAGAAGGTGGCGGATACCTTTTTGCGCGATACCCTGACGAACCTGGCCGGCGAGATCAAGGCGTACCTGCGTTACCGCTGGATGCGCCCCGGATCCGGCAGTGTTCGCCCGGCAGTCGAGTCGATCACCTCAGGTCGTTGAAGTGTTGGCGGTGCCAGGTGCAACACCAACCAGCACCTCGCTGGGGAAGCCATGCTGTAGCACAACACACCGTTCGACGGTACAGCCGGTATTGCCGAGCAGCCGGCTGAGCTGGAGCGGGCGACAGCCACCCAGGCGCTGTGGATCCAGCCTGTAGATCAGCTTCCAACCCGCAACAAAGAGCCGGCTTGGCAGATCGATACCTTCGGTCAGCGATACCAGCACGATCCGGCCTGCTGGCCGCACAACACGGCGAAACTCGGCCAATACCAATGGAATATCATCAAGCGGCAGCAGATCGAGCACATACGATGAAAAAAGGCGATCGAAGCATTGTGCGCCAAATGGCAACCATGCAGCATCACCCTGACAGAGCGGCGTATCGGCGCGTCGGCGAGTCAGATTCAGCATTCCGTATGCGAGATCACAACCGGCGACCAGCCCGGTAGGCCCCACACACCGTTGGAGCGCGGCATGCGTGGCTCCGGTGCCGACTCCAACATGGAGCACATGCTGGCCGGGAGTCGCCTGCAGCAGATCAAGTGCCAATGCTCTGGCCTGCCCTTCAAATCGGTCGGCGCGATCCAGGCGGGTGCCAAGTCGATCATAGATCCGGCGTGCATCGCGGCGCGAGATGGTATTGCGGTACATATCATTGCTCCAATATGCCAGTCTGCCATTTTCTCGATCATGGCGATACGACGTAAGAAGTATGTAAGTTTTGCACACTATGCTTCGCATATCAGCAATGCCCGGCCGGGGTGGCTTCGGATGGCGAAAGCATACACGGGTACAAATATTGTTGTTGATCCAGGCTGGTGTGCGAAAGGAACCTCTATGACAGGCGATACTCAGCGTTATGATATTGCGATTATCGGCTCGGGAATCAGTGGCTCAAGCCTGGGGGCCATTCTGGCGCGCCACGGGTTGAATGTCATCATCTTCGAAGCCGGGATCCATCCGAAGTTTGCCGTTGGCGAGTCGATGATTCTTGAGACCTCTGAGACGATGCGTGCCATGGCCGAGCTGTTTGATGTGCCCGAACTGGCCTATTTTAGTTCCGAGCACTTCCTTTCGCACATCGGCACCTCGCACGGCCTGAAGCGTCACTTCAGTTATCTGCATCATAGCGAAGGTCAGCCGCAGAATCTGCGGCGGGCGCTTCAGGCGGTGATCCCGCAGCGCCCGCATGGCTACGAGCTGCATATTCATCGTCAGGATAGCGACTACCTGCTGACATCGGTGGCGGTGCGCTATGGGGCAACTGTGCTACAGGGGACCCCCGTGCAGGATATTGCCATACAGCCCGCTGGAGTTACGCTTGTGGTTGGTCAGAACCGGCATTATACGGCCGATTATGTAGTTGATGCAGGTGGTATGCGATCGTTACTTGCCGAGAAGTTCGGCTGGCGCAGCCGTGAGCTTCGGGCTCACACCCGCACAATCTTCACCCACATGGTCGATCTCCCATGCTATAACCAGGTTGGTGCCAGCCACCGCGATTACGGCATCCCCTTCCCGGTTTCTGAGGGTACGCTACACCATATCTTTCATGGCGGCTGGCTGTGGGTCATTCCGTTCAACAACCATGCGCAGGCAACCAATCCGCTGGTGAGTGTCGGGTTACAACTCGACCCACGCATTCATCCGTTGCAGCCGGATCTCACCCCCGAAGAAGAGTTCTTCAGCTTTATTGCACGCTTTCCGGCGATCGCGGCACACTTTCGTGGTGCTCGGGCGGCGCGTACCTGGACACGCACCGACCGGCTCCAGTATACCGCCACCCATGTGGTTGGTGAACGCTTCTGCCTGCAAGGGCATGCAGCCGGGTTTATCGACCCGCTCTATTCCAAGGGGTTGTACACGACACTGATGAGTACGGCCCTCCTGGCGCATCTGCTGCTCGATGCCCATCGCGATCAGGATTACCGTGCAGTACGCTTTCAGCCGCTCGAAGATCTTACGCTACGTTACGTCGCCGCCCATGACCGGGTGGTTGCCAATTCATACAAATCATGGTCGAACTACAAACTCTGGGAGGTCTATAGTGTGCTCTGGCTGCTTGGGGCGTATACCGAGTATGTGAAGCTGCTCAGTATGCGTGGGCGGGCGCGTAGCCGGGCCGATTATTTTGCCGCAGTTGTTACACTGCGCCTGGTTGGCGGTGGCTTTGATGAGTTCGAACGGCTGGCCGATCGGATTGATATGTTGATCGAGGCGGTTGATCCCGCCGATGAGATAGCTGTCGATCGGGGTGTGGCCGACATTCGGGCACTCTATGCGGCTGTTCCCTGGATTCCATGGGCATTCCAGCAGGTGCTGGCAGGCAAAAACCATCTGCCGGCCAACAAGTTGCGCCTGAGCCTGCTGCGGCAGAATAGCGCCGGATTCATGGGTCGGGGAGCCTTTCGCCGGCACTTCTTCGGCGAAGCGACCATGCGCGAAGTAGCACAGTTTTTTGTCAGCGAGAGTGTGCGCTATTCGCGGATGGCACTCACACTGCGGAAGTGGCTACACTTTCGCAGCCGGCATACGATCTGATATACCAGAGTTGAGTGGCTGACGAACAACAAGGGCCCCCGCCCCGATCGACAACCTTCTGCGCGAGCCGAAGGAATTCCTCCTTGCGCCCCTGGTGCGCCGTGGGCCGCTGCGCCTGCTGCACCCAACCTCGGTAACACTTCTCGCAGCTGTAGTGGGGATCGCGGCAGCCGGTGCAGCATGGCAGGGTGCCTATCTGCCGGCCATAGGGCTCTGGATTCTGAACCGCATCCTCGATGGGCTCGATGGGACCCTTGCCCGTGTGACCGATCAGCAGAGCGATCTTGGCGCGTATCTCGATATCGTGCTTGATCATGTCGTCTATGTTGCGGTTCCGCTGGGATTAGCCCTCGCTGCTGCGACGGATGCCGCCTATTTTGCGCTGGCGGCACTTCTGGCCAGTTTCTATATCAATGCGGCAAGCTGGATGTACCTGGCGGCGCTGCTCGAAAAGCGTACGAGCGGTGCGGTAGCCCGTGGCGATCTGACAACCGTGACGATGCCGGGTGGGCTGATCGAGGGTGCCGAGACGGTCGTGTTCTATACCATGTTTCTGCTCTTGCCCGATCTACTGGTTCCGCTCTTCGGCCTGATGGCGATACTGGTGCTGGTTACGGTCGGCCAGCGACTGGTGTGGGCGCTGCGCGAGCTGTAAACCTGAGGTCTGCAATTGATTGATATCCCCCCCAATCCGATTACCACATCCCGTGCGCTACGGTTTCTGGATCGCCATCGACAGAAACTGGTTGCCGCCATGATCTGGTTAGCCATGGCTGGTAGCTTCCTTGGCTATAGCCTGGTGACGAACAAATCGGCCACCGAAACGCTGCAAGATGTGGTGAATCTTTTGCGGACACCAGCCGGCCCATTCCTTTATATTCTGATCTATACCTTACGACCCCTGGCCTTCTTCTCAGCGGTTATTGTCACGCTGTTGGGTGGCGCGATCTGGGGGCCACTCTGGGGCACACTATTTGTCGTTATCGGCTCGAATATGTCGGCCACACTGGGCGATGCGGTCGGCCGGGCCGTTGGCCAGGGAAAGGGTTCTGACGATACAACCGGCACAACCAGTGGAGTTGTGCGCCGCTACGCCGAGCGATTACGCGCCAATGCCTTCACGACGGTGCTGGTCATGCGCCTGATCTATCTGCCCTACGACATGGTCAACTATCTGGCTGGTTTTTTACGCATCCCCTATCGGCCATATATGCTGGCCAGCATTTTGGGTTCGCTTCCCGGCACGCTTACCTTTGTGCTTGCCGGTGCATCCCTGCCGATCGACGATATTTTTGCGGGTCGCTTACGAATTACGGCAATCAACCCATGGACTCTGGCGCTCTCGGTGGTGCTCTTTGTGGCCGGCCTTGCCATTTCGCGGCTTTTGCGGCGACGCGAGTCGATCACTGCCGAATGACCTCGCGAAGGAGATGAAACCTATGCCGATGCTGCACGAACGACTGATCGGAGCATTTATTATCCTGATCCTGATCCTGACCGGTTGCAGTGGCCGCTCTACTACCC
>CALLZL010000098.1 GCA_937859575.1 uncultured Chloroflexota bacterium | reverse complement strand
CGCAAGGAGGGTCCACTCGACTTCATCCTCTGGCAGGGCCAGCAGCCAGGCGAACCGGCCTGGGAGAGTCCGTGGGGACCGGGGCGTCCCGGTTGGCACATCGAGTGCTCGGCAATGGCGATGCGCTACCTCGGCCCGCGCATCGACGTTCACGGTGGCGGCAGCGACCTGACCTTCCCGCATCATCCCTCGGAAATCGCGCAGACCGAGGCGCATACCGGGAAGGTGCCATTTGCACGCTTCTGGATGCATGGTGGCCTGGCCTTTTTCGATGGCGAGAAGATGAGCAAATCGCTCGGCAATCTGGTGTTGATCCGCGATGCGCTGCGCCGCCATAGCGCCAATGCGGTTCGCTGGTATCTGCTCTCGTTCCCCTACCGCGCCGATTTCAACTATGTGACGGCTGAGGTTGAGGCGACCGAGGCGAAAGTGGCGCGGCTACGGGCGGCGCTGCATGCCGCCGGCGGATCCGGCACGCTGCTCGATACCGGTGCGCGGCACAGCGAGGCATTGACCCTGATCGACAATGATCTGCAGACCGAAAAGGTGCTGCTGATCGTTGAAGGCTGGTGCGACGAGATTCTTGCGGCGGCGGCAGCCGGCCAGGATGTGGCATCGGCACAGGCACAGTTGCGCGAGATCGCCGATATTGTCGGCTTTCAGCTCACGTCGGCATGGCCGGCGTGATCGACGCACAGCAACTCGCAGCCTGGGAGCAAAGCTGGCAAGCGTGGCTGCAACAGCAGCATGCCGATGTTGCCCATGACCTTGAGCACACGCGGCGGGTGGTGGCGGCGGCCCGGCGATTGGCGGTTGCCGAAGCGGCCGATCTTGCTGTGGTGCTGCCGGCCGCCTGGTTACATGATTGTGTGGTTGTGGCGAAGGATTCACCGTTGCGGGCGCACGCCTCGGCTATGGCTGCCGAGGCGGCGCTGGCCCGGCTGCAGCAGGCGGGCTACCCACACCGGTATCTCGCCGCCATCGGGCATGCGATCGAAGCGCATAGCTTCTCGGCCGGGATCGTACCGCAGACGATCGAGGCACGGGTGGTGCAGGATGCCGACCGGCTTGATGCGCTTGGCGCGGTCGGGCTGGCCCGTTGCCTGATGCTTGGCGCAACCCTTGGCCGCAGGCTCTACGACCCGGATGAGCCGTTTCCAACCACCCGCCAGCCCGATGATCTGCGCAATACCATCGACCATTTCTATACCAAGCTGCTCGGCCTGGCCGACACCATGACCACCACCTCCGGCCGGGATGAAGCACGGCAGCGTAGCCGTTTCCTGCACACCTTCCTCGACCAGCTACGTTCCGAGCTTGGCGCGTAGCGCGAGTGCTGTTGCACGCCAATCGATCTCGGTATACTGCTGTTCGATCTCGGCTGCCACCGCAGCGGCAACTTCGGCAGGAGTGCCGGGGCGTTCGATCCGTTCGCCCCAGCGTAACTGCGCGGTATATAGCTCGCCGCTGACGGCACCGGCCGCCATTGCCGCATGATCAACCGCCTCTTGAAAGCGCGGCGGCAGCGCCACACTGGCCCGTTCGCCGTCACCACGTACCCGTACCTGCAGCGGAATGTCATGCCAGTAGAGGATCTGGTAGCTTGCCATGCGAATCCCTCTCATGTGGTTTCGATCAATTCCGCCAGCCGCGTTTCGAGCCGACCATAGCCGGTCTGGCGCACTTCGAGCGGTAGGCCGAAATCGGCGGCAATCGCCTGGGCCCGTGCCAGCAACTCGGCATCTTCACGCTGTGCCAGGTAGACGATGCGACGGTAGTTGCCAAAGTAGAGTGGTTGGAGTTCGGGGAAGCGATCGAGCCCAAGCTCTTTGATCACCAGGCCACGAAATGAGCGCACCAGGAAATCAGTCAGAAAGAAGCTGCCCGGCTCCTCGGCCATGAGGGTGTCGAATGCGCTGCCGGCATACATTTCGTAGCAGTGTGGCCCGGCAATGCGCGGCACACCATAGCGCAGCAGCACCTCGTCGAGCTCACCGCGTGTGCCGCAGTCGCCATAGACGACGATCACCTTGCGGAAGCGCGGCAAGAGCTCTTGCAGGCGGCGCTCGACCTGGGGTGCAATACGCTCAGGGCGCATATGATCGCGGGCGGCAATGCCGAACAGCGCCACATGCCAGTTGCGGCGTCGGCTGATCGCAATCACGTCGCGGGCCAGCGCACCACACAGAATCAAGGCGACTTCGGCTTCGGCGTGCGGCATACCCTTACCCCTCGCGCCGTGTGCGTCGCTCGCGTGGAATGATCGTCTCACGGCTCGCCACGGCCACCCCATGTGCAATCTCGTTGCCGTCGAGCGGCGGCTGGTGTTGCAGGGCATGCGCCATAGCGGCGATATGCGCCGGAGTGCTGCCGCAGCATGCACCGATAATATCGGCCCCCAGGGCACGTACCCGGCGGGCATAGGTTGCCATGATCTCGGGCGAGCCGCTATAGACGGCACGCCCGTCGATCAGTTCCGGCATGCCGGCGTTGCTCTTGGCGATCAGCGGCAGATTGGCATTGGCCCGGCGCATGCCATGGATTACCCCTTCGATCTCGGCCGGCCCATTACCGCAATTACCGCCGGCCGCCGGTAGCCCCAGATCTGCCAGTGCCGCAACCGCTTCTGCCGGGCTGACCCCCATCATCGTAAATCCACGGGTGTCGAAGGTCATGGTTGCCACGACCGGCAGGCCGGGTGCGCCACTGCGGGCACCCTCGACTGCTGCGGCGACTTCGCGCAGATCGCTCATGGTTTCGACCCACAGCAGATCAACACCGCCAGCCGCCAGGCCGGCCGCCTGGGCGGCAAAACCGGCTACAGCAGCCTCATAGGTCAGGGTGCCCATCGGTGCGAAGAGCTCGCCGCTCGGGCCGATCGAACCGGCCACCACCGCCTGTTCGCCGGCTTCGGCACGTGCCAGCGCCGCCGCCGCCCGGTTGAGCTCGAACACCAATCCATCAAGCTGGTGGAGTTTGAGGCGAAACGGCGAGCCGCCAAAACTGTTGGTCAGAATGATCTGTGCACCGGCAGCGAGATAGCCGCGGTGGATGGCTCGCACATGGGCCATCTTCTCGTCCATGATATTCCACTGCTCGGGCGGATCGCCGAACACCAGGCCGGCCGCCATGAGCATAGTGCCCATACCGCCATCGGCGACAATCGGCCCGCCCTGCTCCAGCAGTGCGAGAAATCGGTTGCTCATTGTTGTTCCTTTACCAGAAGGTGCGGATCGCATCACGGGCATGGGCTGCTATGGCCGTAGTGTGATGATCATGCTCATCGAATGCCGGTCGTAACCGCTGCGGCCTGTGATCATCGTTGCTACGCGGTGTGTTGCTGAAGCGATCAAGTCGAAACAGCTCGATGTTATGGCGCGTTTCGCCACGCTCGGCCAGATCAGCCATGATCTCGCCCAGCACACTGGCAAACTTGTAGCCATGGCCCGAACATGGCGAAGCAAACGAAACCTGCGGGTAGCGCGGGTGCAGATCAACGATAAAGTGGTGATCGGGTGTGTTGGTAAAGAAGCATGATTTGAGTGCCATGGTTGGCCCGCTACCTTCGGGGAAGTAGCGTTCGGCAAAGGCACGCAGCAGCTCTTCGTCTTCGCGGCGTGGTTCACGGTCGAGCACATCCGGATGCGCCAACTCTTCGAGGTGATGGTAACGGCCGAATTTGAATCCCGGCACCCCATAGACCGGGAAACCATAGTAGCGGCCTTCATCAACCAGCAGATTAAAGACCGGGAAGCGCGCCGGCGCAAAGAGCTCGGGTCGAGTCGGCTGGAGCCAGGCCAGCACCTGCCGTTCGGCGGTCAGCAGGCCGCGCAATGGATCGACCAGGTCGCTTGCCCAGCCACCGGCCGTGATCACCAACCGATCGGCCAGGTAGGTCTCGCGGTCGGTCGTGACGCGCACCCCATCACCATACGGCTCCCAGTCGATCACCTGCTCGCGGGCGTGGATATCGGCGCTAAGCG
>CALLZL010000097.1 GCA_937859575.1 uncultured Chloroflexota bacterium | reverse complement strand
AACATTTCCGAAGCCTTGCAGCCCAACAACCGGCGTTAGACCCCCAACCTCCCCAGGCGGACCGACCGGCACAACCTTCGCAACGCCGCCATAGACGACATCATAGTTGCCGGTGATCTGCGCAGCGGGCACGGCAGCCTGTGCGGCGGCAGCAAAATCACGCTGTTTCTGGTTCACCAGTGCGCGATAGCGGCGCACATGATCGGCATTCGGGTTCAGCTTGCGCTGACCGGTGGCGCGTGGGCTGGTCGCAGGCAACCCGGCAATACCGCCGGTATAGGCCGCGACCGGCTCGACATCGAGCTTGACCACCACACTGATCAGACCCCCGGCTGCCGAAGTGGTGCGCAGCGGTGCATCCTGGACGATTCGTGAGGAATGGGTGTTTGCAGGGTTTAAGGGAGCCGCCGTAAAATCGGCGTTGCTCTGCCCGGCAACCGGCGCTGAGCCAAGCAGCAGGGCAAAGGTACAGGCAAAGAGAATGAAAACGCGCATCGAACGAGATCCTTCCCGCATTGTGGTGCTCCTTTGCGTTGGAACTATCCGGTTCCGCATCGATCGACAGCCTTGTCGATCCATTCACAGATCAATGCCGTTGTGAGTTACACACCTCCTTCAAACGCCCGGTGTATGCCGGATGACATATGGTACGGCAGCTAATGCCGTCGCATACACGCAGCAGCACGCCGGCTACTCCAGGATCCTTGAAGATCTCCACCTAATTCTGGGATACGCAAATTGTAGATCCGGTTCCGGGTACTGTCAATTGTCGTAACGCCTCTGGTTCAGGATGTATGCGTTCTCGTGACCGGTAGGGTACGGGAGGCCGGGCGATCATGCTGAGCGCAGCGGGCAGCGACGCACAGCGGCTCAGGATGCCATCCAGCCTCAGAAGCGCGGCTAAAGAGAACGCATACGACCAGCATGAATCTCACCATTGCTATCGCAGGGCAGCCGTACTGCCGTATACTGTACACACATACGCAGAAAGGAAACGTCCATGCGACGTGCAGGTGTCGGCCCTCTGGCGATTGCAGCATTGGCAAGCCTGAATATCGCCCTGTGGCTGCTGTTTCCCCCGGAAAACGACCAGCGTGCCGGGTTCGGTATACAATGGATCAGCGAAATCTTTTCATCGACCGGCATGGTTTTCATGGCATGTGCGATCGTTTTGTCGCTGCGCATCCGTTCCTTTGAAGCATATTTCGGCGGCCTGGATCGCATGTATCGAGCACATCGCTGGGCGGCGCTCAGTGGATTGATCCTGATACTGCTACACTTCGTGACGATCCCGATCGTTGATCCTGAAAACCCCGGGCGGCTCCTCGGCAAGATCGCCCTCTTCGGCCTGCTGGCACTGGTCGCGCTGACCCTCGTGCCACGGTTGCCGTTACCCTTCGGCCAGCTGCAGATCGCCTACCACCAGTGGCGCTGGACACATAAACTCGTGGGGGTCTTTTTTATCATTGGCATCATCCATACCCTGAATGTAAAAAACCTGCTGCAATTTGCCGAACTGCCGGCGCTCTACTGGAAGGTGATCACCTACAGCGGCGCGGCGGCATATGTGTATCAGATCATTCTGGCCCCCTTCATTCGCCGCACACAACAATTTCATGTCAGCCATGTACGGCATCTCAACCGTTCGACCGTTGAAGTGAGCCTGACGCCGATCGGCGATCTACCGCCACAGCGCGCCGGGCAGTTTGCATTTGTGCGCTTTCCACAGCATCGCATGCTACGCGAAGCACATCCGTTTACCATCAGCAGCGCACCAGATGAACCAACACTGCGCTTGTCGATCAAGGCTGCCGGCGACTGGACGAGCCAGCTGTATCAGACACTGACTCCCGGCACGCCGGCCAGTGTTGAAGGATGCTATGGCGCATTCGACTATACCAGCGGTGGGCCGTTTCAGATCTGGGTAGCGGGTGGAATCGGCGTGACGCCGTTTCTCAGCTGGGTGCGGGCAATGAAATCGAATCCACACCAGCAGATTCATTTCTTCTATACCATACGTGCCGAAGCAGATGCACTCTTCTGGGAAGAGTTCGCCGCTGCTGCCGCCCGCTACGGCAACTTCCACGCCCAGCTCAATATCTCGTCGCGCCATGGCAGCCTGACAGCCGATCGAATCGCTGCCAGCGCGGCCAACCTGGCCGGTGCCGATGTTTATCTCTGCGGCCCGGCGGCGATGACGATCGCGCTGCGCCGCCAGTTGACGAAACGTGGCATCCCCGGCCGGCGCATCCATTACGAAGAGTTTAATTTCCGCTAGTCAGGCCATTCTCGCATACCCCCTCGCTGCACGCAAACACCCCGCACGATAATGCTCGTTCGACGCCCCACATCTGGTGTCGAACGAGCATCGTGATTCACGATCGGTGGCCGGCAACAGATACATCGCAAGACTCATTCCAAAAACTAGTAACTCGTAGTATATTATTTTTCGTAGCGCATACTACTGCGGTTGAAACACATGAGGACTGGATGTCGGTTCGCAATGCACTGCTTGGTCTACTTACACGGCGGCCATGCCACGGATACGAGCTGCACGCAGCCTTTGAAGCACTGGCAGGCGGGCGTGAGTTGTGGGAAGTCAAACCGGCGCAGGTCTATACGACCCTGACGCGGCTTGCCGAGGGCGGCCTGATCGTGCCACACGAAACGACACAGGATGGCGGCCCCGAGCGGCTGGTGTATGCCATTACCGCTGCGGGCCGGGCCGAACTGGCACACTGGCTGATCACACCGGTCGCGGCACAGCATCAGCGTGACGAATTCTTCCTCAAGTTGATGCTGAGTGTTGCCACCGATGCCGCCGAACCGCGGCGTGTGATTGCCGCACAGCGTGCCAGCCTGTATCGTGATCTGCACGCTACAACCATGCGTCGGGCACTGATCGACCCGGCACGCACCCTGGCGCAGATCATGTTGCTCGATCGCACCCTTATGCATATCGAAGCCGATATTCGCTGGCTCGACATGCTCGAAGCACGTATTGACGACATTCGTCGCCAGCCGTTGCCCGAACCGTCGCCACGCCCACGTGGCCGGCCACCCCGCACCTGAAAGGAACAGCTAGATGATCGTTGAAACACGAGCGCTCAGTAAGACATACGGTACCGGCCAGGCAGCCGTGCCGGCGTTACGCGGCATTCAGATCAGTATTGCCGCCGGTGAATTCGTAGCCGTGATGGGGCCAAGCGGCTGCGGCAAATCGACCCTGCTGCATCTGATCGGCGGCCTCGATCGCCCTGACTCCGGCGAGGTGTTGATTGCCGGCCAGGCAATTGCCGGCCTGCCCGATGATGATCTGGCGCGCTTGCGCCGCCGCACGATCGGCTTCGTCTTTCAGTTCTATAACCTGCTGCCGGTACTCAGCGCACTCGAAAATGCCGCACTGCCGATGATTCTCGACGGCATGCGGCCGGCTGCAGCCCGCGAACGTGCCGGCGAATGGCTGCAACGTGTCGGGCTGACCGATCAACTGCAGCGCCGCCCATCGCAACTCTCGGGCGGCCAGCAGCAGCGCGTCGCAATTGCGCGCGCCATGGCGGCTGATCCGGCACTGGTGCTGGCCGATGAGCCGACCGGTAACCTCGACTCGCAATCAGCCGAAGCGATCGCAACCTTGCTCCGCCAGACGGCCGGCGATTGGGGGCGAGCTGTGCTGATGGTCACTCACGATCCGCGTATCGCCGCCTATGCCGACCGGATCATCTTTCTCAAAGACGGCACCGTAGTTGATGATACCCGCCTCGCAGCTGTGCCGCTTGCCGTGTAGCTTGCCGGCTTCCAGGCAGATCTGTACATCGATGCAGCAGCGTTTTGGAGGCCTTGTTCGAATAAAGAGGACTCGCTATGTTCCCACTTCAGCTTGCATGGCGTTACCTGACCGGGCGGCGTCTCCGCTCGGTACTCACAGCGCTGGCGATTGCGTTTGGTATCGTGATCATCTTTGGCCTTAACGGCATTCTGCC
>CALLZL010000096.1 GCA_937859575.1 uncultured Chloroflexota bacterium | reverse complement strand
ACTATGGTGCGCCGCTCTACCACCTGCTCGGCGGGCGGGTGCGCGAACGGGGGCCGACCTATAATACATGTATCGGTACGCCGGAGGTTGATGATTACCGCCCCTGGCACGACGCTGACGGCGATGCGGGGGCACTGGCGCGCAGCCTGCTGGCTGCCGGCATTACGGCGATGAAGATCTGGCCGTTCGACCCCTTCTCCGAACATTCACTCGGCCAGTATATCTCGCCGGCCGATATCGCCGCCGGGTTGCGTCCGATCCAGCAGATCCGCGCCGCTGTCGGTGATCGCATGGAGATCGGGATCGAGTGTCATTTTCGCTGGAACCGCGCCGCCGCCGAGCGGATTGCCCATGCGCTTGAACCCTATAATGTGCTGTTTCTTGAGGATCCCCTGGCCGCCGTCAACCTCGATGAGATTCGATCGCTTAGCCAAAGCACCCGCATTCCAATCGTCGGCTCCGAATTGCTGATGACGCGCTGGCAGGTGCGTGAATGGTTGGAGAAGCATGTCTCGCACTATCTGATGACCGATCCGGTGTGGAATGGTGGGATCAGCGAGACGCGTAAAATCGCCAATATGGCCGAGGCATTTGGCACTCCGATCATCCTGCATAATGTCGCCGGGCCGTTCTGCCATGCCGCCTGCCTGCACCTGGCTGCCCATCTGCCCAACCTGGCGTTCGTCGAGTCGGTGCGGGCCTTCTATACCACCTACTTCCCGATCCTTTCCGATTTCGCACCGCGTGTTGAGGATGGCCATTTCAGACTCCCCGATGGCGCAGGCCTGGGGGTACGGTTGAAGGAATCGGCCTTGCAGCGCGCCGATCTTGATCGACAGATCTCGCAGGGAAGCGGATTGGCGATCGGGCGGCGCACCATGGGCGATCACTGGGAGCGTGAAGAGATTCGATAATCGAGACAAGGAGCAACAGATGCGATTGCATGGCAAGATCGCCCTGATCACGGGTGCCGGCGCTGGGATCGGCCGAGGGATCGCGCAGCGTTTTGCGGCCGAGGGCGCGCGGGTCGGTGTTTTCGACACAACGGCTGATGCATGCAGCGACACAGTGGCAGCGATCGAAGCATCCGGCGGTAGCGCACTCGCACTGGTAGGTGATGTCAGCCAGGCTGCCGATGTTGATGCGGCCGTGGCGCAGCTCGCCACTCACTACGGCCCACCCGATACACTCATTCACAATGCGGCCGTCATGCCGGCCGGAACCATCGAGCGTACTGCCGAGTCGGATTGGGATCGCGTATTTGCCGTGAATTGCCGTGGCGCATACCTGACGAGCCGGGCGATGCTGCCGCATATGCGCCGCCTCGGGCGCGGGTCGATCACATTTATGGCCTCGGTAACCGGCATGCTCGGCCTGCCCGGTATTGCCGCCTATTCGGCTACCAAAGGTGCGCTGATCGCTCTGGCGCGAGCCATGTCGACAGACCATGCCCGCGAGGGTATTCGGGTCAATGCCGTCTCGCCCGGTACTATCGACTCACCGATGCTGCATGCATTTCTGGCGGCACAGCGCGAACCGGAAAGGCTGCGTCGTGAATTTAACAGCATGCACCCGATCGGGCGAGTCGGCCGGATCGACGAAGTCGTCAATGTGTTTGTCTTTCTGGCTTCCGATGATGCTTCGTTCGTTACGGGCGCAAACTACACGGTTGATGGCGGCTTGAGTGTCAAGGGTGAACAGCCACAGGATGCTGCATAAGGAGCGACTATGAGCACACCACAGCGCCGTGCCGCACCGGCACGGGTTGGAGTCTTCGGGATCGGTCTGGCCGCCTACTGGCCGCAGTTCGAGGGGTTGAAAGAACGCCTCGAAGGGTATCAACGGCACGTCGAAGCACAGCTTAGCACCCTGGGTGCCGAGGTCGTCTCGGCCGGGTTGGTTGATGATCCGTTTGCTGCCGGGGCCGCCGGAGATCTCTTTGCCAGCCGGCAGGTTGACCTGATCGTCTGCTATGTTGCTACCTATGCCACATCGTCGCAGGTACTGCCTACGGTGCAGCGTGGCCGGCGGCCGGTGCTGGTGCTGAATCTGCAACCCACCGCACAGCTTGATTACGAGCATGTCGATACCGGCGAATGGTTGGCCAACTGCTGTGCCTGTTGTGTGCCCGAGATTGCAAATGCCTTTGCCCGCAGTCGCATCCCATTTCAGGTTGTCTCGGGGCAACTCTTCGATGATGCCCGGGCCTGGAATATCATCGGCGACTGGGTTCGGGCGGCGGCGGTGGCGCGCTCGCTTGCGCATGCCCGGATCGGCTTTCTTGGGCATACCTACCCCGGCATGCTCGACATGTATTCCGATTTCACCATGATCCATGCCCAGGTCGGTGCGCATGTCGAAGTGCTCGAAATGGATGACCTGGCCGTACGCGTCGAAGCGGCAACCGCCGCTGAGATCGCGGCCAAAATCGCAGCCATCCGCGAGCTGTTCGTGTTTGCCGAACCGGGTAGCGATCGAATCTCGCAGCCGGTGACCCCCGAGGCGCTTGAGTGGTCGGCACGGGTTGCCTGCGGCCTCGATCGCCTGGTGGAGGAGTTTCAGCTCGATGGGTTGACCTACTACTACCGTGGGCTGAATGGCAATCTGTACGAACAACTGGGTGCCGGGCTGATCGTTGGTAACTCGTTACTGACCGCCAATGGTGTGCCATGCAGCGGTGAAGGCGATCTGAAGACATGCCTCTCGATGCTGATGCTTGATCGGCTGGGAGCCGGCGGATCATACACCGAGTTTTATGCCATGGATTTTGTTGAAGGGTTTGTGTTGATGGGGCACGATGGGCCGGGGCATCTGGCGATCTCGGATCGCCGGCCGCAACTGCGCGGCCTCGGGCTATACCACGGCAAACGCGGTTACGGCCTGTCGGTTGAATTTCAGGTACGCAACGGCCCGGTGACGATCCTGGGTACGACTCAGAATGCAGCCGGGCGTTTGAAGTTGCTGATTGCCGAGGGCGAGGCGCTTGCCGGCCCGACGATGAAGATTGGCAATACGAATTCGCGCCTGCGTTTCGGGCTACCGCCGGCCGAATTCATGGACGCCTGGTGTGCTCACGGCCCGACCCACCACGTGGCCCTGGGAATTGGCCATCGCCGTGGTGCGATCGAGCGCGTGGCACGCCTGATGGATCTGGAATGTGCGGTGGTCTAGCCGATTTAGCCGGCACCCGGCGATCCGCCGCCGATCAGCAGAATGACATAGCCGAGGATTCCGAAGAGCCCGACGGGAATAGCAATCCGCCAGAAGCGTTGCATCAGCTCGCCGCGCTGCTTGCCGGTGTTCAGGTATGGTTCGGCGATCAGGATGCCGAGCACCATGACGATCGAACCGGAAACGACACTGAACATATACAGGAACCGTGCCCACCAGCCGAAATCGATCGGCCCATAGAAGACAAACTGTAATGCCTGCCGCCAGATGATCAGGCCGACGAACAAGGTGAGTGCGATCAGGGCGATATAGAGCGCGTAGAATCCGACTTCGCGCCGAATTCGGTGGTCGCGCAGGTTGCTTACGGTGTTGTTCATGAGATACCTCCATTGACTATGCCTTGATCTTACTCTATCTTGGCCGGTTCGGCAACCGCCTTAGGGCTGATTAGGGTTGATGTGTGCTCGGCCATTGGTAGTTCGGGCTGCCATACGGTTTGGCGGAGTGCAGGGCGCAGTTGTGGCCCAGGCATTGCATATAGTGAATGAAAGGAGCATGTATCCGGGCGAATGCCCACCGAGCAGGGGATCAACAATGGCAGAATTCGAGTATGATCCGGTGACCCGGCAGCGCCTGATCGAAAGCTGGTTGCCGCTGGTGCAAGAGGCCAATAGTGAGTATGGCTGGGGCTATACCGCACGCGAATTGGAAGAGTTCATCCTCGAGTACGCCGCCGATCTGGGCCAGGCCGATAATGTCGCGCTGGCTCGTGCAATCGTATGGAGTCGTCAGGCACACTTTCAGCAGCGGAGGTAGCAGCCGGTGGAACAGCCGCCGCGAGGCAATAAGCGCAGCTCATTCTTTACCTTTCGCCGCCGCATGGTACTGGTGCGTCTGCTTTTGCGTGAGCCGCGGAGCAGTGCTGATCTGATTGCTGCGGTGCGAGCCGAACTTGGTGCCGAGAGTTACCCATCGGCGGCGGCGGTTGCGCTCAAGCACGATTTCGACGCGCTGCGCAACGAGTATGGTTGTGTGATTCGCTACCAACATGCCGGCCGGTATTATCGGCTCTTCGATCTTGGCGAACTGACCTTGTTCGATCTGCCGAATAGTTGCCTTGAGGCACTGGCCTTTCTGGATGCCAGTTTTCCGGCCGGGAGCGCCATCCCGGAATATGCCGCCATCCGCGAGTTGTTCGAGCGCGTGATCGCCATGCTTCCGCCCGAACGGCGGAGTGCTGCGGTGCATGGTGCCGATCTCAGCCGGCTGCAACTGCCGGCGATTCCGGCAGAGCGGATCGACCGGGCGACCCTCGCGGTGGTGCGGCGGGCGATCAAGCAGCGCCGCGAGCTGGTATTTGAGTATCTGAGCAATTTCGATACCGATACACCGCGCCGGCATCGGGTTGCGCCTTATACGGTCTTCTTCCGCCCCGAGGGGCATGGCTATCTCGATGCCACGTTGCTTGACGCTGAGCCACGGAGTGTCGAGGTGATCGGTAGCGCACTGCACTACCGGCTCGACCGCATCGTTGCCGGCAGCGCCCGGGTGTTGCCGCAGATCTTGCCGCCGCAACGGGTTGCCCCGCCTGCCTATCGGCTCTGCTATCATTTGCTGCCGGTGGTGGCGCGCCGGCGTGATATTGCAGTCTACTTTCCCGATACCGTGATCGAGTATCAGCCTGACGGCAGTGCGCTGGTCCGTGCTACGATCACCAATCTCTGGCAGGCGCGTCAGGTGTTGCTGCGTTATGGTAGTGCCTGCCGTATCATCGCTCCAGCCGAACTGGTGGTATTGATGCGCCAGGCCGCGACTGAGCTGGCTGCACTATACAACGAACCCTGATGGGATCCCATCAGGGTTCGTTGTGGGCGGGTTGATGCATCGCTTAACGCAGTGCGAATGTCACCTGTAGATCGACACTCAACTGCTGCTCGCCGGGCTGGATCGGCACACCTGCCTGCTTCATGTCGGCGACGGCCATCAGCGGTACGACCGGTGCGGTACCGATGTTCTCGTTGATAACCAGCACATCACCCAGTGCGACACCGGCAGCCTGCGCCAGGAATGCGGCTCGTGCCTGCACATCGGCGATCGCCCGCCTCCGGGCGGTGTCGAGCAGGCCCTGCGGGTCGGCAATGCTGAAGATGAAGGTCGGGAGAACGTCAGTAAGGGTAAGAG
>CALLZL010000095.1 GCA_937859575.1 uncultured Chloroflexota bacterium | reverse complement strand
TCACGAGCACTAAAGACAAACTCATACTCGGGATCGCCTTTGCGTTGACGGCGCGGGCTGGTTTGCGACGTAATATAGAGCGGTGCGGTACGGCCGCCGGGCAGCAGCCGCTGCAGGGCATGGCGTACCTGCTGCACCAGATCACGCGGAAGATCGCGTTCGGCGATAACCGCCTTGGGGCGTGGTTTCGGCATGCGTTCAATCGCCGCGATCCGCGTCGTCGCAATTGTAGGATGCGGCTCGGCGGCGGGCGTCAGGCCGGCCCATGGATCACCAAGTAGAACAAATTCAATCAAGGTTTTAATATCTACATCATCCAGATACCCCTGGCGGCGGTACATCTCCTGGGCATATTCGAGGCGGGCATGGTGCAGGGCAGCCCCCACCGGCAGACCCCGCTGCAACTGGCGCAGCATGCGCTGAAAGAGCAGATCGGCTGCCACCAGCGGGGTTGCCGAGCTGCCATATGCATTAACGGTCGAGCCGACGAAGGCGAGCGAGCCTTCGGCAAGGGCGCGCAGCGCAATCGAGTTAGCCGGATTACGGCCGGTCAGTTCGGCACCATAACAGGCTTCGCTCACCACAATGCCGCCGGCAGTATGAAACGCCAACTGATCGGGGCGTAATGCCACCGGCAGGCGCGTTGCCGCACCACCCCATGCATCAGGCTGGCCATAGAAGTTGGGCAGGCCACTGGCTCCATGCAGATTGAGATAGAGCAACTGCCCGCTGAGGGCCGGTTCGGCGAGCGTATCGGCATCGAGTGGCGGGCTACAGACGAGTGGTGCGCCTTCGGCAAAGGCGTCGATCACAGCCCGTGATGAATCGCGCCAGATCGCCGCGGCATAGCCACTGGCACCCGGCAGCGAGGCCGCTTTGCGGTTACGGCCGAATGGCAGCTGAAAGGCGCGGCGCAATGAGCTACGATGGGGTGTATCACCCTGGTGGCAGGCAATCATGCGATCGAGCTGTTCGAGCAGAAAGGTTGGATCGTTGCCGTCACCCTCGGGGATGCGTGCGACGATCCGCTGTGGGATGAGATACCCCGGATCATCAGAGGCATAGGGGTTATCCGACAACACCAGTGGGTCGTCGTCGGGGATGGGGTTCGGCAAACGGTGCATTGGGATGATCGCCTCACCACCGATGAGCAGCAGGGTGCCGAGTTCGCGCCCACCGGAAGCAAGCGCGGTTGAGATGGTACGCAGCAGATCGCGGATAGCGGCGGGATCGTTGATCACCGGTGCAGCCATCAGATTTCCATCGAACTCCAGGGTCGCCACATCGTCGTGGTAGCAGCAGTATGCCGAAACACCCCGCCGCCGCAGCGCCTCGGTGAGCCGCAGCAGCCGTTCGTCTACGGCAGCGAAGCCATCGCGGCCAAAGCGCCGGCTGAGTGCACTACGCGAACTGAGCAACACCTGCACACCACTACGCGATTCGGCCCATGGGATGAGTGGTCGCGCCCCGGCACCAGCATCGGCAAGGCGATGGCGCAGGCGCTCGGTGGTTGCGATATAGTGCTGAATCTCCGGATCGGCACTATGGCGTCTGGCTGTTTCGAGAGCCACAGACGGCAACGCGCCGTCGAGCGGCGCGTGATGGCTCATCAGTGGAGCCGGTGTTTGCAGGAGCGGCAGATACCTGCGGAGTTGTTCAAACCCTGGATCCCAGGGGAGCGGGGGCGCGGGGGGCGGTGCCCGGGGCGGGCGTTCGGGAGCAAAGAGCCGCCGTGTCAGCTGACCATCGGGATCGATGGCATGGCAGCGCGCAATCTGTTGAGTCGCCGGGGCAAGTGCAGTTTCGAGCAGTAATGCCGGGAATGTCTCACCTTCGACAGGCGACAGCAGGCTTAGCTGTTCGCGGGCGGCAAGCTGGTTGCCATTGCGGCGCAGGGCCTCGGCATAGTGCAGCCGGATATCATCACGCCGTGGATGTTGTTCGAGGGTTACGGCGAGTTCGGCGGCAGCGAGTTCGGTGTGGCCGCGCCGCAGATAGACGATACCCAGGCCAATCGCACCCGGCGCTTCGGCAACACCCGGTGCCAACCCTTCGCTGCCGAGTGGGTCGTGCAATGCCGAGCGGCGTAGAGCTGCCGCTGCACCGCCATGCTGGCCAAGGCGGGCCAATGCCCCAGCCAGCCCACCCCAGGCTACCGCATCGAGCGGATTCGCCTGCAGCACGCGCCGAAAGCAGGCCAGCGCCGCCTCGGCACTACCAGCTTCGAGCAGCGCCTGACCCAGCAGCGCGACCGGTGTCAGAGCCCCCGGCAGATAGCGCAGCAGCGTCTCAGCGCCGCGTTGCGCCGCGGCGGCATCGCCGAGGCGCAACGCAAGTTCGATCACACGGCGTAGTTGTACCGCGTCTGTCGTATCCCATGGGGGTGGTTCGGGCCCCGGATCGGGTGGATGTGGATCGGGGAATGGAGTTGCTGGATGCGACGTGGCAGTGATCATAGTCTCCTCCTGTGAAATTGCTACACTGGTGGCTCGCCGGTTGCTACAACCGGCGACTGGCTTATGCTGCGGCTTCACCATCGCCACCACCAAGATGTTGTGCGACAAAGGCGAGTGGACCCAGGGTACTCAATTCGATGATCGCCTCGCTATACCCCGGCCGCAGCTTAATAGCACGGCGGAAACATTCGATAGCCCGGCTATAGTGTTTCAGTTTGCGGTGTGCCCGCCCGGCGTGATAGTGATAGCGCGACTCGCCGGGTTGCAGCTTGGCAGCCCGCTCGAAGGCTTTGAGCGCTTCGCGGTTCAGGCCGACATGCAGCGCCATCTCGCCATAGCGCGCCAGTAGTTCGGTATCTTCCGGTGCTAAGCCGACGGCACGTTCGAGCGCCTGGCATGCCTCGTCGTAGCGACGTGCATGGGCGAGCGCTTCGGCATGCTGGATATGGTGCGCAATGTCGCCGGGGGCGAGTTCGGCGGCCCGCTTGATATGCGTCAATGCACCGCTGCCATCCTGTCGCAGCGCATAGATACGTGCCAGTGCGGCATGCGCCTCGGCGGCACCCGGATCGATCTCGATTGCCCGATCGAGGGCAGCACGGGCCGCATGGATATCGCCCTGTTCGAGGCGCACACGCCCGAGCCGCCACCAGTGTTCGGCGATATCCGGGCCGCGCTCAACGGCGATCTCGTAGTGCCAGGCAGCTCCTTCCAGATCCTGACGTTCTTCGAGCAGGATGCCTAATGCCACATGCAGCGTCGGATGCTCGCCGAAACGCCCCAGGGCTCGTTCGAGAGTCTCGGTGGCGGCATCACGTTCACCGGCGCGCAGTTGTGCACGTGCCAGGCCATGCCAGTGCTCGGCAACTTCGGGCGAACGCTGGACGGCAGCGGCGAAGTGTTCGAGTGCCTGCTCGTGCTGGCCAAGATCGATCTGCAGCAGGCCCAGTTCGTAGTGCCATTCACCTCTGCTGCCGGCGTTACTGACGGCATGTTCGAGCGCATCACGTGCCTCGATCGATTTCCCCTGCCGGGCAAGCAACCTGGCGGTTGCATACTGATAGGCCGGATCATCAGGGTCAATCTGTGCCGCACGGGCGTATGCCGAGCGAGCTGCATCAAGCATCCCCATCTGCATGCAGACATCACCCATCTGGGCATGCCAGACTGCCACATTCGGCCGTAGCGTCATGGCATTAATCAGGGCCGCACGGGCATCCTGCACACGTCCGCTCGCCATATACAGCTGTGCCAGACGCTGGTGGTGTTCGGCGACGCTGGGATCGAGGCGCACGGCGCGCGCTGCCGCGGTGATCGCCCGCTCGTGACGACCGGCCGCTGCATAGGCATCACTCAGCGCCGCGGTAATCGCGGCTGAGTCAGGGCGAAGCTCGCCGACCCGCTCAAGTGTCGCCACGGCATCCTTCGTCTGGCCAAGCGCCGTCTGGGCGCGGCCAAGGTAGAGCAGCGCCGAGATCTGATCGGGTGATTGTGCGACGGCACGAGCAAATGCGGTAGCTGCCGCCGTCATGTCACCCTGTTCGAAAGCGATCCGCCCGAGCAGGAGTTCGTCGGCTGCCGTTGGGGGCGCGCCATGATTACGGGCGGTCTCTTGATCGGTACGTGCTTCGTCGAAGCGGCCGACACAATAATACGAAAGTGCGCGCCGGCGATACATATCGGCGATCGGTGTCTCGCTGGTATCGATAGCGCGTTGGAAGGCCGCCAGTGCATCGGTATGACGCCCGAGCAGTTGTTCGACAACGCCGAATTCAAACCAGAAGTTGGCGGCCATCGGCGCAAGTTCAACCGCTCGCCGCAGTGATTCATGGGCACGGCGCAGCACCATGGCCGCTTCATCGGTTGGCGCAACCAGCTCTTCCGGCTCATCAGCCGGTGGCAGAGTGCGACGCAAGGCCGCACCATGATGGGCATGGTAGGCGGCGATCTCGGGGGCGGCGGCAGCGGCGGCGGCAAATGCGATCGCGGCTTCGGCGGCGGCACCGGTTTCGAGTTGAACCAGGCCGGCCAGGCAGGCTGCCTGTGCATCACCCGGATTCAGCTCGATAGCACGCTGCAAGGCATGTAATGCTTCACCGGAAGAGCCCTGGGCGCGTAGCGCGGCACCCAGCGCACGCCAGTGCTCACTCCGTTGTGGTTCGAGCACCACCGCATGCCGCGCACTGGCAATCGCCTCATCGATGCCAATCTGATCGGCAGGGGCCGGCTGGATCGAGAACTCTTTGGCCTGTGCACTATTCTGCGGTTGATGCAGTGGTGCCGAGAGCGACATGCCAAGCAAGACATCCGCCAGCCTGGCGTGTGCTTCGGCAAAATTGACCTTGCGCAGGATCGCTTCGCGCAGCTGATCGGCGGCCCCCAGCAGATCCCCCAGACGGGCGAGAAGTGTCCCGTAGCGAAAGCGTAGTTCGCCATTATCGGGGGCAACGGCGATCGCCTGTTCCCATGCATGGCGTGCATCATCGGGCTGATCGAGTGCTTCGTAATCTTCGGCCAGCACCACCCACCAGCCGCCGTCATTGTGCCGTTCGAGGGCGGCGCGTTGAGCAGCAGCGGCATCGGCACGCCGGCCGGCCGAACGCAACACCTGTGCCAGAACATGGCGGAAGGCAGCTTCGTCGGGGCGCAGGGTCACTGCGCGCTGTGCAGCATCCAGGGCACGCGTATGGCTCCCCTGTTCGTTCAGCAACTCGGCAAGCAGCGCATAGCCATGGGCATCGCGTGGATCGCGCCGCAGCGCCTCGACCAGATCGGCACATGCAGCATCGCGGCGGCCGAGGCGGGCATGGGCTTCAGCGCGCATACGCCAGACCCGCCCAGCACCGGGGGGAACAGATCGGAGGAGGACACGTCTGGACTCCAGGCAC
>CALLZL010000094.1 GCA_937859575.1 uncultured Chloroflexota bacterium | reverse complement strand
AGCCTGATCGCTACCGGCTGCGTTCGACGAAGGCACGCAACCCCGCCGCTCGGCAGCCAGACACAAACCAGGCGTTATGGCATACAAAAGCCACAACGCCTGATCCTATACACCGATCGTGTACCTGTCTATGGCACAGGTTGCACTGCTATTAGCCGAAACTGCGCTGTTGGCGATACACCCCCGGCGAGCGCCCGGTGACACGTTTGAAGGCACGGAAGAAGGAGGTTGTGGCATCATAGCCGAGGGTTGCCGCGATCTCATCGATCGGCAGATCGGTCGATTCGAGCAACTCGATTGCCCGCTCGATACGTCGTTCGCGCACATACATTTTGGGCGGCATGCCGAGCAGAGCCTTGACACGATGGCTAAAGTGCGATTCGCTCATATGGGCATGGCGGGCCAGTTCGCGCAGCGGCACGGCACTGGTAATATACTGGTCGAGCAGATGCTGCAGCTCACGGGCCTGGCTACTCGTCATCCGATCTGACTCATGCTGGAGTGTGCGCCGTAACAGCACTGCCAGCTGAAACAGATACGATCCAATCATTGCCGCGCTATACCCATCGCGCCGCTGATACTCATCGATCATGCTGTCGAGCACCACCCGAAACCGATCGCTCTGTGCAAGTGGCACCACCGTCGGCATTTCGTCGGCCTCGGGTAACGGCACGCGATACTCGGCCGCAAACTCGGCAGGGAAGCGCAGGCATGCTACCGAATAGAGCGGTGTCAGGATCTGCTCTTCGTGCCACTGGTATGGCCGGAACAGCACCAGATGCTGCGGCTGCGCAGTATAGACTCCACTCTCGGTCGTGATTCGGCAACACCCCTCGTGGACATACAAAAGTTCGTAGCAGGCATGGGCATGCGGTGGGCAATACCAGGCAGCCCGGTTCACCGCCGAAAACATGACAAATTCAGCGTCGTAGATCGGATGTTGCATGCGGATCCCTGAATATCACACGGCATACGAATGCGGCAGCAATGCTGCCGCATTCATCACCGGCATACTCCTTACGGAGCAGGCTGGAACCTAGATCTCCGGTGCTTCAACTTCCGCAGTATCGCGGCGTTTCGGCACATCGATGATCGGAATATCACTGACACGCGGAACCCCCTGCAGCGACAGACTCTCGGCAAAATGGCAGGCAACCCAATGCTCGTCACCGATATCGCGCAACGGCGGCCGCTCATTCTTGCAGATATCTTCCGCATAACGGCAGCGCGGGTGGAAGTAGCACCCCGACGGTGGATTAGCCGGGCTCGGTACATCGCCGGGCAACTTCACCGGCCGGTGACGCCGCCGTGGATCCGGCCGCGGGATGGCTGCCAACAGCGCCTCGGTATACGGATGCTTCGGATTGTAGTACAACTCATCGGTGGTGGCCATCTCGACAATATAGCCGACATACATAACAGCCACCCGATCGCTGATATGTTCGACGACACTCAGGTCGTGTGCGATGAACAGGTAGGTCAGGCCGAACTTCTGCTGCAGATCTTCGAGCAGGTTAAGCACCTGCGCCTGGATCGACACATCAAGCGCCGACACCGGTTCGTCGCAGATGATCAACTTTGGATTGAGCGCCAGCGCCCGCGCAATACCGATACGCTGCCGCTGCCCACCCGAAAACGCATGCGGATACCGGGTCATGTTTTCGGGGCGCAGGCCGACTTCGCGCAACAACTCGGCCACCCGATCGCGCAGCGCACTACCACTTGCGACCCCCTGCACCGACAGCGGCTCGCCAACGGTATCACCGACGGTCAGGCGTGGGTTAAGCGACGAGAAGGGATCCTGAAAGATGATCTGCATGTTCGGCCGCACCTTATTCAGCTGCTGCCGCTCAAGCGAGGCCAGGTTCACCTTGCCCAGGTTCGGATCGTTGAAGATCACCTCACCATCGGTCGGCTCCAGCAGACGCATGATCGTACGCCCGGTTGTACTTTTGCCGCAACCGCTCTCGCCCACCAGCCCGAGGGTCTCGCCCTCTTTGATATAGAAGTTGATCCCATCGACCGCCTTGACATGCCCGATTACGCGCTTGAAGAAGCCACCTGTGATCGGAAAGTGCTTCTTCAGCCCTTTCACTTCCAGCAGCATCTTGGTGTTATCACTCGCCATCGTGTTCTTCCTCACGTATACAGGTGGCAGCGCACAGTATGTGTCTGCGATCCGGCTACGAAGATCTCATCCGGCATGATCGTATCGCACACACCAGGGATGGCACTCGGGCAGCGCTCGTGGAACGGGCACCCGTTAACCTGCGAGTAGGGATCAGGTACCGAACCCTTGATCGATTCAAGGCGCATATCGCGATTCACACCCAGGCGCGGAATCGAGCGCAAAAGCATGATCGTATACGGGTGCTTTGGATCATAGAAGAGATCATCGATCATCGCCCGCTCAACAACCCGCCCGAGATACATAACCACGACTTCATCACACATCTGCGCCACAACCCCCAGGTTGTGGGTGATGAACATGATCGAGGTACCGATTTCGTTCTGCAGATCGCGCATCAGATCAAGAATCTGCGCCTCGGTCGTCACATCGAGCGCCGTGGTCGGCTCATCGGCGATCAGCAGGGTTGGTGTACACGAAAGCGCCATGGCGATCATGGCACGCTGCCGCATGCCACCCGAGAGTTGATGCGGAAACGAATCGGCGATCCGCTCGGGGTTCGGCATCCCAACCTTCTGCAGAATATCAATCGCACGCTTGCGCGACTCGGTTTTATCTTGCGTCTGATGCAGCAGGATGGCCTCTTCGATCTGTGCGCCAACCGTATAACATGGATTCAGCGAGGTCATCGGCTCCTGGAAGATCATACTGATATTGTTGCCGCGAATCTTGCGCATATCGGGGCCGTTCTTGTCAAGCTTGAGAATATCGACCGGCTCCTTGCTCGCAAATTCGCGAAACAGGATCTGGCCTGCCTCGTAACGCCCGACCGACGGTGTCAGCTGCATAATCGCCAGACCAGTCTGGCTCTTGCCGCAACCACTCTCACCGACAACCCCCAGCACCTTGCCGCGTGGAATGTTGAAATTCACACCATTCAGCGCCCGAACCACACCAAGATTGGTGTAAAAGTTCAGCCGCAGATCCTGCACCCGAATAACATCGTCTTCGCTGACGAGCGCCGCTGCGACGCTGTTCGTCTGGGTTGTGCTCTCGGACATAGTGCTTCCTTACTCTTCAACGATCATCTGTTGCGACTCGTTCGCCGGTAGCCATGCGGTTGCGGTTGCAGCAAGCTGCAACCGCAACGCCGATCCAGCCTAGCCGTACGGGTCAACTGCATCGCGAACACCATCGCCAAGCAGGTTGAACGAGAGCACCGCAATAATCAGGCAGGCGACCGGCAGCAGTAACCATGGGTAGGAAACAACCGCCTGGATCGTCTGTGCATCACGCAACAACACACCCCAGCTTACCGCCGGCGGCAGAATGCCGAGCCCGAGGAAGCTGAGCGCCGTTTCAAGGCCGATCGCACCGGGAATGGCAAGCATACCGACCACAATAATGTGGCTCATTGCATTTGGGATGAGATGCTTGGTGATGATATACCAGTGCGATGCGCCGGCCGCCAACGCTGCATTGGTATAGTCGGCCGATGCAAAGGCCAACACCTTGCCGCGTACCTCGCGAGCCAGGCCCGTCCAGCCGATCAGGGCGATGATGATCGTAATCAGGAAGAAGCGCACCAGCACCGGCACATTCAGCGGTAGGGCCGCTGCGAGTGCCATGTAGAGCGGCAGATCCGGAAACGACCGGATGAGCTCGATCATGCGCTGGATGATGTTATCGACCGCACCGCCGAAATAGCCCGATGCCGTACCGACAATCGAACCGATCGTTACCGACAGCAACACGCCCACAAAACCAAGCGTCAGCGAAACCTGTGCCCCCTTCATCACCCGCGAGAAGAGATCACGGCCTTCTTTGTCGGCACCCCAGAGGAATACCTTCTGATCAACATCACCCGGAGTGTCGATGCCGAAGAGGTGAACATTCATCGGGATGATGGCGAACAGACGATATTCGTAGCCGGGCACGAAAAACTTGAGGGGATAGATGACACTCGTATCGGTGGTGTAGTACCACTGGAACTTCTCGGTATCAAGCTCCTGTTTGAGGCCATAGACCCCCAACCCTTCCGGCCCCCAGACAAGCTGGGTTGGCGGGGTAAAGGTGGCATTGGAGTCGAGTGTGTCGTGTGGGTATGGTGCCAGGAAATCGCCCAGAATCATAAGCGTGTACATGACAAGCAGCACACCCAACGCCACCACCGAGAGTCTGCTCTGGCGGAACCGCCGCACCATAAGCTTCCACTGCGGGATGGAGCCGACATCCTCGACCTTCTTGGTCTTGCGCGAACGCTGAAGCTCTTCTGCTACAGTCGCCATCTCGCTTCCTCTCTATTCTAGGCGTACACGCGGATCAACCCACGCAAGCAGCAGATCGGCCACCAGATTGCCGATCAACAGCAATGCCGACAACATAACCAAGATCGTACCGGCCAGGTACATATCCTGTGTACGCAGTGCGTCAAGATACAGCGGGCCGATGGTCGGCATACTCAAAATGATCGCGATCAGCGCCTCACCAACCACCAGAGCCGGCAGCAGCGTACCAAGTGCCATAACCAGTGGGTGAATGGCATTACGCACCGCATGCTTCCAGATCACGATCCCTTCCTTCAACCCCTTGGCACGTGCCGTCTGAACATACTGCATGTTCAACACGTCGAGCAGATTGGCACGCATCACACGGGTTAAGCCGGCCGTTGCGCCGACTGCCAACACGACGACAGCGATCCAGATATGTTGCACGAAGTCAACGAACCGCCCCCAACTCCAGGGTGCATCGGCATACTGCGGTGAGAAGAGCCCGCCAATCGGTTGATTCCAGAGCTGGGCAGCCACAATCAACAGGATGAGGGCCAGCAAGAAGCCGGGGATCGAGAGACCAAGGAATTGAATGAAGGTAATTACATAATCCGGTATGCTGTAACGATGGGTTGCCGAATAGACACCTATCGGTATCGATACCAGCCAGGTAAAGAGGAGCGCCGTCAGCGAGAGGCCGAGTGAAATACCAAGCCGGTTGAAGATGCGCTCGCCAACCGACTGATCGGTCTGGAATGAGGTTCCGAAGTCGCCCTGCACCGAGCGCGAGATCCACTTCCAATATTTGATGAGGAATGGATCATCAACACCATAGCGCTCACGAAGCGCCTGAATCTGTGCTTCGGGGAGGTTACCGCCCTGCTGACGCAAGCGGTTGATCTGCACATCAAGGATCGATCCTGGCGGAAGCTGGATGATCCAGAACCCAACAAACGAGACGACAACCAGCAGGACAACCATGTTAACAACGCGCCGGAGGACATAGTTCAGCATGACGATGCCTTTCGACAGCTCCTCCCGGCACAAACACCCGGATTGAGGAGCGCGATCAGAACTTCTTGCTATCGCATCGTGTGAATGAACCGCAAGTGCGATCAGGGTCGCCGTTGGGATGCATGCTATGCTTGGGCTTACCCCGCACTATATGAGAAGATGTACGGGGGCCGATGGCCCCCGTACCCCACCAGGGAAGGGCTATCCGCCGTGTGCCGACGGATCTTCCCAGTACCAGGTCTCCGGATCGTAGGTTGCCGGTGACGGAATGATCCACGGGTTGACGAAACCGCCAAGCCCTTCCGCCAACAGATCATCGCGGGTCGGTACGTTCATCAGGCCATTCTTGACCAGGATGATACGCGGCTGGTTGGTGATCGTGCCCGAGAAGAACGGCCCCTCGTTCACATGGATCTTGATCATGTCCCACACCAGCGCATGACGCCGCATCGCATCCGGCTCAACCTTGCTCTGATCATAGAGCTGGTGGATCTGCGCAATAGCCGGCACGCTGTCGGGCTCACCGTCGTTGATACGCGGCGGGTTGCGCTCCCACGGGTTGACGTCGAGCTGCTCGGTCTCCGAAGCCGTACCACGCAGGGTGTAGGCCCGGCCGTGCAGCGGTGCCCAGCGCTCCGGCTCGTCGGCTACCACCCACGATGGGAAGACGAGATGGTTGGGGCCGTCGCCGACCTCCCATGCCGTAATCATCGGGATGTCGCCCGAGCGCCACTGCTCGCCATACCCTTCAGCCGGAACCGGCGTGAGGACAGCATCGATACCAATGGCCTGCCAGTCGCGCACCAGGCGCTCGTTCTTCGACAGATGCTCACCACCGGCCTGCTGATCGGCCGGATACGTGACCTGGATCTGCAGCGGGCTGCCATCCGGCAGGGTGCGCTTGCCATCGGCGCCGACCGTATACCCGGCCTCGTCGAGGATCTGCGCAGCAAGCTCCGGATCATATGCCATGTAGCTGTCGCGCCACTCGGCATACGCTGCCCGGCCCTGGTCGTTGATGTTGTACTCAATCGCCTTCGGGCTCATGGTACCGTTGGTCAGCTCGCCAAGGCCGAAGTAGACGGCACGCTGCACGTCGGCTCGGTTATAGGCGTGCGACATACCCTGGCGGAACTTCGGATCGCGGAAGGCTGCACGCAGCTTCTCGTCCTTGTAGTCCTGGCTGAAGAAGTACATCGAGCCGGTACCCGAGCCCGAGTCCCAGAAGCGTACTTCCAGGCCGCTGGATGCCTCGGCACCACGCAGATCCTGCACATCGGCCAGTGCCTGCGCATGGAAGTGGGCATGATCGACATTGCCCTGCGTGAAGGTCAGCTTCTCGATCTCCTTGTCCTGCACGTTCGTCACGTTGATTGTGTCGATGTATGGCAGCTGGTTACCTTCGGCGTCAACCGCCCAGTAGTACGGGTTGCGGCTCCAGACCGAGCGCACACCGTCTTCGAAGGTATCGAGCTTCCAGCCGGTCAGGCGTGGGTAATCGGGGTTGTTGTGGTTGAACTTGCGCTGATGCTCTTCCCAATCCTGGTAGGCGCTCGGGTTCAGCACCGGGTTGAACTGCGACAGATAGTGACGCGGGAAGAACCAGCCCGGTCCGATGAAGCCGTTCACCCACATCGCAAGCCGGTCGGCCGTGAGTGGTGCCGGAGCATCAAACTTCATGATGAAGGTGTAGTCATCCGGTGCGTCAAGGGTCATCAGCGAACCGGTTCCCGATCGAGCTTCGTCGGGCGGCGAGTTGATCGGCTTGAGGCCGGCCGGGTAGCTTGCTTCCTTGCCGTTGCCGCCGATGGTATCTTCCCACCAGTAGAGAATATCCGAGGTCGTCAGCGGTTCGCCATCCGACCACTTCACACCCTCGCGCAGCTTGAAGGTCCATTCCGATGCATCGGCATTGGCTTCCCAGCTCTCGACCAGGCCGGGGCCGATCGCCAGACCATCACGGAGGTAGCGCAGCGGCGAGTTGCCGTACTGCATCTCGTGGATGAAGCCGGTGATACCCCAGGCGTTGTTGTAGGTCTTGTTCAGCACACCACCATACTTGCCGACACCAACCCACGCATGCGGCGGGGTGTAGGGGTTCTTCGGCAGGCGCTCGTCGACCGGTGGCAGTGTACCGGCCTGTACCATCGCGGCGAGCATCGGGGATTCTTTGAACGTGCTGGTAACAGCAGGAATGGCCGTGGCAACCGAAGCGGTCGTCGGGGCCGGAGCGGCCGGGGCGGCTGTCGGAGCAGCCGGGGCGGCTGTCGGAGCAGCCGGGGCGGGGGCCTGGCCCCCACCACCACCGCCACAGGCGGCGATCATTGTGGTCGCGGCAGATACGGCTGACAGGCGCATGAAATCACGCCGGTTCAGCATCCTTCGACGGGACATCTGTTTCCTCCTCGTTGAGCAATACTGCCAATACATGCGGCAGTACTGTACTGTGACATACCTGGCTCATGGTGAGCCTTCGTGGGTGTCTGTAACACGTAGCGACGTTGCGAGAAACTGGCGAGATTTACGCCATGCACCCTCCTCTTTTTATTTTGATGGCTAATGAGTGTAAAGTTATTGTAGCTATGTTTGGAACGGTTGTCAAACTTTGATCAGCTTTCCATTCACCGCAACGAATCGCTGTACATCCGGTACACACAGACATTTGATCATTCACCTGCGCATGGTCGTCAGCATTCGATCTATCTGCTCGAATACCGCATCGATCCAGGGATGCAACCGCTGATCAAAGGGATCCGGTGCTGCGACGGTGATTATGCCTACGTCGCGTAGCGTGATCACGCAATCCCGCTGGCCGTTGCGGCAGAGAAACGAACCACTCAGGGGGGCGGCATCGGGGCGCACGACACGCACATCCAGTGTGTAGGGGTAGATCGCCGAGCCATAGGCGTAGTAGTTGAATGCCGCCGGCCAGGGCTGTGCAAGGCTGATCTCGCTATACGCGACCCCATGCTGCCGCAAAACAAACCCGATCGCGTCGCGGTGGCTACGAATTGGTTCGGGGCGCAGCGCCAGTAACCCGAGCGGGCCGACGATGCACCCAAGGCCGGCCATGCCAAGCAGGATGATCATGCGCCGCCGCCAGATGTGTGCCGTATCGTTCAGCGCCATCCGAGTTGCTCCTCGATCCAGCGCAACCATGGTGGAATATCGCGGCGCGACAGCGTCGGGATCGGCTCACGTTCGATACCGAACTCACGCACCCAGATACGGCAATTGTCTTGCGCTGCCTGGCATTCGAGCCGGCCGCTCATACTGCTGCCGCCGCGCAGTATTGTTAGATGTGCGCCATAGCGCTGGTTGTTGACGGTATCGGGCCAGCGCTGGTCGATATAGATCGTGTCGTATTCGACACCATGGCGCGTCAGGGTTGCACCAACCGCCTCGACAAAGCTGGTATACACCGGCGGGCGCAATCCGACGAGCAGCACACCGATCAGGATCACGGCAACGGCGCAGGCTGCCATGGCAGCCGCAAGCTTCCATGTGCGCCGCTGCTCATCCATCACGCGTCCTTCGTTTGATCCTTTGCCGCACCACGCGGCACACGTGGTTTCTTGGGCGATGCGCCCGGTTTGTTGAGATCGCGATCGGCGGCAAACCAGAGCTCGTGAGGGATGGTGAAGAACTGGAAGCTGTAGTTGCCCATCGGCAGCCAGTATTCGTACTCTTCGACCGTTTCGCCCTGGAAGGCGGCAACAATCTGCCACGTGCTGACATACATCAGCCACATGTGCTGCTTGCGTACGGCATCGCCATCGCGGAAGGTAAAGGTGCGATCAAATTTGATCAGATTGCCGTAGATGAAGTCATCCTGGGCTTCGATCGCCAGATCGGGCAACTGTTCGAGCCCTTTGCGTACATTGGGTGCCAGGATTTCGAAATCCTCAGCAACCACTTCATACTCAAGCCTGGTGATCCAAACGGCATACCATGTTTGTGGATTCTGCGACTGCGGTGAATACATGGCTCCTTCGCGAGCGCCCTGCAACGGATAGTGGATCCAGTCGCTCGGATAGCGAAACTGAAAGCGCCCCTGCGGATCGCGATATGTATCCACACCGGTAAACTTTGGCCCCGGGCGTACTGTCATTGTTGTCTCCAATGATATGGTTCACCGATGATGACGGATACCGCACCACCGGTGAACGATGATACTTCACCACTATGCAGCGATAACCCGCCGCCTACGGCAAACGAAACTACTCTTGCCGACCATTCTGGTTGAGCGACACCTGATCGATATCGGCCGGCGGTTGCTCGGCATGCGGTGCGGCGATAAACTCTTCGACCATGCGCCGGGCAATATCATCGGTATACTGGGTCGGCGGGGTCTTCATCAAATATGCGGCCGGGCCTTCGAGCGGGCCGGCAATGCCGCGATCAAGCGCTAGTTTGAGGCAGCGCACTGCATCGATCACCACCCCCGCCGAGTTCGGGCTATCCCACACTTCGAGCTTCACTTCGACATTCAACGGCACATTGCCGAAGGTGGTACCTTCGAGCCGGATATAGGCCCACTTGCGATCGCCAAGCCATGGCACATAGTCGCTCGGGCCGACATGAATATCATCGGCGGGGGGGCCCTAAGGGAGCGGGCGGGGGAGGGGACTGGGCTTCCAGGGGCTCCTCCACTCAAGCCGGGCCCCTTCCAGCATGTTGTAGAAATCCATGTTGCCGCCGAAGTTGAGCTGATAGGTGCGATCGAGATGAACGCCACGCTCGTTGAACAGATTGGCAAGCACCCGGTGGGTAATTGTGGCGCCAACCTGGCTCTTGATGTCGTCGCCGATGATTGGCAGGCCCCGATCGGCAAAGCGCTTCTGCCAGTAGGGCTGCGAGGCGATGAAGACCGGCACACAGTTGACGAAGCCGCAGCCGGCGTCGAGGATCTGCTCGACATACCACTTGGTTGCCATTTCGGAACCAACCGGCAGATAGCTGACGACCACATCGGTGCCGGTATCTTTGAGAATACGCACAATGTCGGATGTCGCGCCGCCAGCCTTCTTCACCTGCGTGGCAACATATTTGCCGATACCGTCGTGGGTCATTCCACGTGCGACGGTCACGCCAAGCCTGGGCACATCGGAGAATTTAATAGTGTTGTTGGGATGCGCAAAGATCGCTTCTGATAGATCATGGCCGACTTTGCCGTCGGCGACATCGAAGGCGGCCGAAAATTCCACATCGCCGACATGATAACCGCCGAGGTTGACATGCATCAGGCCGGGAACCTGCTGATCTTCAGGCGCATTGCGATAGAATTCAACCCCCTGGACAAGCGACGAGGCGCAGTTGCCGACGCCAATAATCGCGACACGGACTTTCTTCTTGCTGTTCACACACGACTCCAGTATTGATGCCGGGGAACCGGCTATGTAGAGATCACCGTATCGATACGCCGCAACATGTATGCCGGATGGAGAATACGCTGCGGCTAACGATTCGGAAGCGCTATTGTACCATTATTTAAATGGTGGCGACCAGGCTGACGATTCGCATGAAGGCGGCAACGACCTGCGGATCGAACTGGCGACCCGACTGAGCCATGATTTCGGCACATGCCTCGGCGGCTGACCATTCATGCTTATACGCCCGGCGGTGCGTAAGTGCATCAAACACATCCACCACCGCGACAATCCGACCTTCAAGCGGGATCTCTTCGCCCTTGAGGCCACGCGGGTAGCCGTTGCCATCCCAGTGCTCGTGATGCGTCATGGCGATCTGTTCGGCGCACTGCAGCAGTGCCGACCGACCATCGGCCATGAGTGCCGCGCCGATCGCGGTATGCTCGCGTATCACCTGAAACTCATCGCTGGTGAGCCGGCCGGGTTTCAGCAGGAGCGCATCACGGATTCCGATCTTGCCAAGATCGTGCAGTGGTGCCGCCAGCCGCAACAGCTCGACATCCGCTGCCGACATGCCGAGTTCCTGGGCCACCAGCGCCGCAAGTGCCCCAACCCGCCGCGTATGCTGGCCGGTGGTGTCATCGCGATATTCGGCAGCGCGGGCCAGGCGCTCGGCCATTTCGAAGTGTGCGGTACGCATCTCGCGGGTGCGTTCGTTGATGGTTTGCGCAATTTCACTCTGCTGGCGTCGCAGGGCGATGCGCAAGAAACGGTTCTTGAGCAGATTACGAATGCGCACAATCAGCTCGGGAATATTGAACGGCTTGGCGATATAATCGGTGGCTCCGGCTGCCACCACCCGCTGCGGCACCTGCCCACTGGTGTCGGCCGTCAGCACCAGTACCGGCAGATAGATTTCGGCTTCCAGCCGGGTTGCCAGCTGTTCGAGCACCTGATACCCGCTGAAGGTCGGCATAAGCAGATCAAGCAGCACCAGATCAGGCCGATAGACATCAAAACAGCGCACGGCGTCGCGTGGATCCGACAACCCGAAAACAAAGCGAAACCCCGCCAGGCTGAGCATATCGCTCAACAGTTCGATATTTTCTTCCTGATCATCGATGATCAGAACACGCGCTGCCGAGAGGGCATCTTCGTCGATCATAGATCCTCGCTCGTACCCGGGTTTGATGAGCTATCGCGGCGGCGGCGGGCACGTTGTTTCGCCGCCAACAGGCGGGCATACTGATCTTCGGCAGTTGCAGGCGGTACTGGATCCGGCGAACGTTCGGCCGGCGGCTGGCCGGCAGGGCGATTGCTTGCCGCCAGATCGGCCGGCCGCAGAACCGGCCGTTCGCGGGCCTGGGCCCGCTGTTTGGCAGCACCAAGGCGCGCCAGTGATTCGGCCTGTTGGGCCGGGATGCCGGCCGCCGGCCGCCAGCGATTGCGCAGACGTGCCAGGCCGGGCAAGAGATCTTCGATCCGTACCATCACCCGGCGCAGCGCAATATCGAATGGCCAGAGGGCAAGCGCCAGCCACAAGAGCGGCAACCCGATATCGCGCACCGAACGCACCTGCTGCAGCGCCGGTGCAAACGCTTCGATTGCCGGCGGCTCAACACGCCCACCTGTAATTGCCGCCAGATCGTTCAAGAGTGGCGCATTATCGCGCCGGTCGCTATATTCAAGGGAATAGCCGACCACCACCCCGGTATTGGCCGGGCCAAGCTGGGAACCATCAGGAGCAATCGCGCCTACCGAAACCAGATACACACCTGGTGTCGAGGTTGTGGCAACAGCCCGGTAGCGGCCGGGGCCAACCTGCACAAACTGCACCGATTCGGGCTGCTCGGAAACCCCGTCGGAGATCGTGCCAAACAGAGCTGCTTCATTGACCGGCCGACCCTGGGGATCCAGGGCTTCGAGCTCGATGACCGTCTGAACCCCATCGGTACTGGCACTCAGGTTCAGCCCACCGGTATCGCCCGGCGGCAACAGCAGATCAACAAGCCCACCAGCAAAGCGGGCGAACTGTTCCCATACCACCCAATCACGCGCCCAACGCCCCTGAAAGTCGCTCGTCCAGGCAATGGTACGCCCGAGGCCATACTGCCAGGAAGCCAGCAACGGTTTGCCATCGGGCGTCAACAGGATGGTACGCGCCGTCTCTTTGATCTCGGCGCCGTTATAGCCGTACAGCGGCGGGAAGGCGGTGATCCCACGCACGATCGGCACCGGCAGGCCGATCTGCGGCACAAACTCTTCTTCGATAATATCGCGCCCGGCAGCAATAACCGTCTCTTGCAGAAAGATATCCGGTACTTCTTCAACACGTGTGACGCGGTACGAACGCCCGCCGCCATTCTCGGCCACTGTTTCAAGATTGGGGTTGGCATTTGCCCCGATCGCCACGGTTGAAATCGTGGTACCGGCTGCGGCAAGCTGATCGATCAGATCGCTATAATTACTATCGGCGATTCCGTCGGTCAGTAGTATCATGTGTTTGATGCGTGCATCGGCCGTGACAAGCGCCGCGGCTGCCTGTTCGACGCCCGAGCGGATATTCGTGCCGCCACCCGAGTTGAACGAACTCAGCGCCTGTTCGATCACAACCGGCGAGGGGAGCGATTGCAGCGGCAGGATCCACTCGGCCGTTTCATCGAACACCACCAGGCCAACCTGATCGCGTTCGCTCAGCCCCAGGCTTGCCTGATACACCGCCTCTTTCGCCAGATCCAGACGCGTACGGCCCCCACTACTGACGGCTTCGTCCATGCTGCCGCTGCGGTCGATCACCATCACTAATGCCAGGTTTGGTTGCTGCAGTGTATCGCGTGGATCGAGATCGACCGGCAGGGTGGCTTCGATCGGCGTACGGCGATACCCACCGGCACCGAATGAGTCGGGGCCGCCAATCATTGCCAGCCCACGGCCAAGATCGCGTACATAGGCCGGCAGAATCTGGATGAGCGGGCGCGGCATGACACGAGCCGGTGTATCGACGATGATGATCGCGGCATAGTTGCTTAACTGTTCGAGGCTTACCGGCACCTCGCCGGGTGCGCGGATTTCCGGGCGCACTCCGGCCGCCACCAGTGCCGCACGCAGGTTTTCGGCCCGTTCGCGCTGTGCGGCGATCAGCATGATACGCGGTGGCCCTTGCACTTCGGTGAATGCTGCCGCACGGTTGTTCTGCGGTTCGGTATCGCCGACGGCCTCAAGCCGAACTTCGATCCGCCGGAACCCGGCCGTACCGGCAGGCAGGCTCAAGGTCACATCCTTCGGGTCGGCATCGATCTCGACCGACTGTTCGCCGACGAGCCGGCCATCGACGAACACTTGCAATACACCACTGGTGTTGAATGTCGAACGCAAACGCACACCAAGCGGGATCTGCTGCTCTTCACGCACAATACTCGGCGCACTCACGGCACTAATGATGACATCCGGGCCGCTCTCGCTCGAAAGCAAGACAACATCGATCGGCACACCACGCACGGCGGCAAGCCGGGCTGCCTCGGCGGCACGCCCCTGGTTTTCACCGCCATCCGAGAGGAGCACCAGCCGCTTCTGGGTTTCGGCGGGGAAGAGTGCCAGGCCAAGCTGCAGCGCATCCTGCAGATTGGTGCGGGTCGTCACCGGCACCGAATTGATGCGACCAAGGGTTGTCAATTCGGATGGCGCCCGCTCGACCAGTGCATTCTCGCCGAAGACAACCACCGCTGCCAGATCGCCGGGCGGCATGGTTTGCAGAGCCTGATCGACATAGGCAATAGCACGCGAACGCTGAACCGACGAGACCGAATCGGATCCATCCACTAAGAAGACGGTCGTCAACTCGCTGACCGGCCTGGTCACCTGGGCGCCGGCGATCGCGGCCACAATCGCCAGCAGGATGAGGCTGCGCAGCAACAGGCTGCCAAAAAAACGCCAACGCTCGATACGGCGCGGCGCAAGCAGTGCCAGTGCCCAGAAGACCGGGAGCAACAACAGCAGCAGTAGTGCTACCGGTGTGATGAACGAGATTCCAACCATAACGATCAGTATAGCATGGAGCAACGTCAATTGGCGGTGCCGCCCGCCCACTCCGCCCCCTGAGCCCGCATGGCATCCTGAGCCGCGCCAGCGGCGAAGGCTCTCTTCGCGTGCAGGAACCAGCCCGGCTTCGGCCGCGATGCATGCTTACTCTTCGCCGCGCGCCCGGCGGCGCGCCTGCTCCTGAGCTCGGCGAAGCTGCTCGATGGCAGCTTGGCGGGCGGC
>CALLZL010000093.1 GCA_937859575.1 uncultured Chloroflexota bacterium | reverse complement strand
CAAGCGGCGCGGCATCGGCCCCCTCTCCTTCGGCCAGATCATGCGCCAGCCGCCAGCGATCCAGCGCAAACCGGCACAGCCAGATCGCCAGAATGCGCCGTTTTCCAGCCGCCGACGGCGACGGCGGCGCGATCAGTGTGTTACCGGCAGCGTCGCTTGTTCTGCGTGATAGCCAGTTGCACGATAATCAGGCAGTCGCTTTTGGCGGAGCAATTGCCGCCGGCGGCAATAACGACATCCCCGGCGGCGATCTGTTGCTCGAACGCGTGACGATCTACAATAACCGTGCTAACTTCGGCGGCGGGATCAGTGCCTATAATGCCGGTAGCATTGCCCTGACAAATGTGACGCTCAGTGGCAACGACGCGACCAATAACGGCGGCGGGATCGCTGTGTCGAATAGTACGGTGGTGGTCAACAACAGCACCATCGTTGATAATATTGCCGATAGTAATGCGATCAACGGTGGTGTCGGCGGAGGGGTCTTCAGTGGTGATTTTCTGCCGCCGCCGGTACAGCAGAGCAGTTTCACATTGGGGAACCCCCTGATCGCTCGCAATCGCGACCTGAGCCCGGCCCCCGAGCCACAACACCCCGATTGTTCTGGTTTCTTTCTCTCAGGGCGCTATAACCTGATCCAGAATCTCAGCGGCTGCCTGCGCCAGGGTGTCATCGCCGGTGATGTCACCGGAGCGGATCCGCGCCTTGCGCCATTCGCCGACTATGGCGGCGGGTTGTTGAGCTATGCATTGCTGGCCGACAGCCCGGCACTCGCTGCCGGCAACCCCGGTCCGGCCGGCGGCGGCCTGGCCTGCGCCGCGCTCGATACACGCCGGGTCGCCCGCCCCATCGACGGTAATGGCGATGGGAGTGCCGTCTGTGATATCGGTGCCTTCGAGGCAATCGCCACCGATGCCGCGATCCTGTTTGGGGTATCGCCGATTGTACGTGCCGGCGGCCCGCTCAGCTACCAGGTGTCGCTGAGTAATCTCGGCCCAGGCGACATCCCGCTGACATCGGTCACGATTGTGTTTGCCGCCGGTACACTCTTCCAGAACAGTAGTGGGAACGGATGGTCGTGTACGCTGAACGCTACTACGCTTACGTGCTTTGGCGGATCCCTGACAACGGGTGCGGCACCCAGCCTGCTGAGTATTACAGCCGTCGCACCGATCGGTAGCGCACCATTTAGCGCAACCGCATCGATTGGCCCGACAATTATCGATAACCAGGTCGCCAACAATAGTGTGACGGTCACCAGTATTCCGGCGCTACCGCTGTACACCCCGATCCTGACACGATGATCGGCTGTGTGCGATTCGCAGTTATATTTGCTTTTTCAATTGAAGCGTGCTATCTTGAACTTGGCGATCTTCAGGGCAGGGTGAAATTCCCGACCGGCGGTAATGGTGGTAGATCCACCTAGCCCGCGAGCCGCAAGGCAGAGTCCGGTGCGATTCCGGTGCCGACGGTAGAGTCCGGATGGAAGAAGATCGACGCGCAGATACGGCGATGCCTGCATATTGCAGGGATCGCTATTGGCAGATCGCTGACCGTTTCCGGTTAGCGCAACTGCTGCATATTAATGCGCCTCAGCCCTGAAGTCAGCGACTTCAGGGTTTTTTGTATGCCTGGAGGCAGAACATATGCTGACACAACGTTCGTATCGCTACCCGGCCGGCCGGCGCGATACGCCGCCACGACACGAACGCCGTATTCCGGCCGAACTGAGCCTGATTGCCTCGGCGCTGATACTGGCGATTCTGTGGAAGATCCTGGTGGAGGTTCGTGGTTATCCGGCGTTCATTCTGCCGGCGCCCGACCTGGTGTTGCGGCGGCTGGTGGCCGAATTAGCCGGCGGCACACTGCTGCTGCATAGCCGTATCACGCTGGCAGCGGCGGTTGGCGGATTTTCGTTGGCCCTGGCTATCAGCCTGGTGCTTGGCTACCTGCTGGCGCATGCCCGCTGGCTCGAACGTGTACTCGCACCGCAGCTTGCCGCCTCGCAGGCAGTGCCGGTCGTCGCAGTGGCACCCTTGATCATCCTGTGGGTCGGCACCGGCCTGGAATCACGCATCCTGGTGGCGATGCTGGTCACCTTCTTCCCGATCCTGAGCAGCACGATTGTTGCACTGCGTTCGGTGCCGCGCGAGCTGATCGAAATGGCCAAGATCAGTGGCGCAAACCGCTGGCAGGCACTTCGCCTGGTGGAGTTCCCACTGGCCCTGCCCGGAATCTTTGCCGGGGCCAAAGCCGGCCTGGCACTGGCAACCACCGGTGCCGTGGTTGGTGAGTTTGTCGGTGGGCGCGATGGCCTCGGCGCACTGATCAATATCGCTCGTGGTCTTTTCGATACGCCACTCATGTTTACCGCCCTGCTGATGCTCGCCATCATCACACTCGGTTTCTATTTGCTGGCAACGCTGCTCGAACGCGTGCTGGTGCGCTGGGAATAACAGCTATTACGTAAGGGAGCCTCTATGAACATCCAACGACTCGTGGTTATGGTGCTATTGGCACTGGCCGCCTGTGGCGGTACACCAGCCGCCAATGCGCCGCCGAGTGCCCCAACGCCTGCCGGTACCGGCAGTGCGCCACTGCGTACGATCACGCTTGCCATGCCGTATATTCCAAATGTGCAGTTCGCCCAATACTATGTAGCCGACAAAAAGGGGTATTACGCGGCAGAAGGGTTACAGATTACTTTCGACTACAACTTCGAAACGGATGTCGTGCAGCGGGTAGCCCAAAATACGGTTGCCTTCGGCATGGCCAGCGGCGACTCAGTCCTGCTGGCACGCGCACAAGGGCTGCCGGTTGTCATGGTTTCGACCACCAACCAGCAGTTTCCGACCGTCTTCTATAGTAAGCAGGAGGCCGGTATCAGCGAGCCGGCTGATCTGAAAGGGCGCTCGGTCGGTATTCCGGGGCGTTTTGGTGCCAGCTATATCGGCCTGCTGGCCTTGCTGTACGCCAGTGGTATCGACCAGAGTGAGCTGAATATTCAGGAGATCGGCTTTGCCCAGGTTGCGGCACTGAGTGAAGACAAGGTCGAAGTTGCCAGTGGTTACGGCAACAACGAGCCGGTTCAACTGGCGCGCCAGGGGATCGACCTGAATATCATTCGGGTCGCCGATGCCTTCCCGCTTGCATCAGACGGTATCATCACCAGCGAACCGTTGATTGCGGGTGATCCCGATCTGGTGCGCGGTTTTGTGCGTGCGACACTGCGCGGCATGCGCGATGTGATCGACGATCCAGAGGAAGCGTTTGCCATCAGCCTCGAATATATTCCCGAACTGGCAACTGCCGATCAAGCCACCCGCGAGCTCCAGCGTGCCGTGCTGGATGCGACGCTCCCCTACTGGCAGAGCGAGCAGACCACTGCCGAAGGGCTCGGGTTCAGCGATGAGCGCAAGTGGGTCGCAACCCACGAGTTCTTGCGGGCGAGCGGGATCCTGACCAGTGACGTAGCAGTGACCCAGGCCTTCACCAATCAGTTTATCAAGTGACACGACCAGCATGATGGCGGCAAGAATGCCGCCATCATGCGGTAGCTTCAGGCACCAAGTGCACGCAGTTGCGCCAGTGCGGCATAGATATCGGGAACAACATAGTCGGCGGCCGGCACACTCGTCGCCCCGATAAACAGTGTCGTCATACCAAGCGATTTGGCCGGCGGCAGGTTGCGCGCCGTATCCTCGATCAGTGCCGTTGTATGCGGATCGGCGTCAAGTACGGCAAGGGCTGCCTGGTAGTACGAGAGCTGTGGCTTGGGTTTGAACCCGGCGAAGCGAATGTCGAAACGGTACTCGAAATGATGGCCGATGGCCAGCGCCGCCAGGACCCGATTGGCATGCTCGATCGGCGCGTTGGTAAAGATCGCCCGGCGGGCACGCAATGCCCCGAGCTCCTGATCGAGCCGTGTGTTGGCGGTCAGGAATGCCTCAATATCAACCCCATGCACATGATCCATGTACGATTCGATATCGATGCCATGCTCAACCTGCAGGCCATGCATGGTTGTGCCGAATTCAGCCATGTAGTAGCGTCGCAACCGCTCGGCTTCGGCACGATCGACCCCAAGTACGCGTTCGACAAAGCCGGTCATCTGCTGGTCGAGTGCATGCGAAAGCCCGGAGTTGTGCGGATAAAGTGTATCATCGAGGTCAAACAAGATTGTGTTGATCATAGCCTCTCTTTGAGTTGCGCACGCAGCGCTTCAACAGATGTTACCGGCAGGCGGCAGGTATACTGCTCGCATACATACGCCGTCGGGCGGCCATCGAGCATGGCGCGCCCGATCAGCAGCGGGCTGTCGATCACTGGTGCCTGGTTCGCCGGCTGAAGCACCAGCACGCGCGCCGGGAGGAACGGCCGGCGTGCGGCGTCGATCAGTGCCTGGGTCGCCGGATCGGCCGGGTCGCCAACGATCACAACCTCGCACGAGCGATCAAGGGCATATTCCGCAGCCGCAAGGTAGCGACCGAAGCCGGTCGGGTAGCGCGCCAGAAAGCTGGCCATGCTGCCGAGCAACCGCAGCGCCATGGCGCGGTAGTGCGGCAGATCGTAGATCGTTGCCAGGCGCAACAGCACATCGGCGGCTGCCGAATTCCCGCATGGTGTGGCATTATCGCCGGTGTCGCGAGGTCGCAATATCAGCTGTTCCTGGTCGGCGGCGGTATCATAAAAGCCATCAATCGACTCATCCCAGAAGTGCTCGATCAATGTATCAGCCAGCGTGCGCGCCTCGGCAAGCCATGCCGGGTCGAAGGTCGCATCATACAGCGCCAGCAGACCATCGGCCAACAGGGCATAATCCTCAAGGAATGCGGTGGTGGTGCCGGCACGGCCATCCTTCCAACTACGCAGCAGGCGGCCGTCGGCACGTCGCAATTCGCGCAGGGTAAACCTGGCCGCTGCAATCGCCGCCACCCGATAGTCATCACGATCACAGGCAATCGCTGCGGTGGCAAGCGCCCGAATCACCATTCCATTCCAGGATGTCAGGATCTTTTCATCGCGGTCGGGCAACGGCCGGGCGGCCCGTGCCGCCAGTAGCCGTGAGCGGCTGCGCGCCAGCGTAGCTTCGATTTCGGCAACCGGAGTTCCGGTGACCCGCGCAAGCTCGGCGACCGGCCGGCGTACATGCAGAATGTTGCGCCCCTCGAAATTGCCGCGTTCGCTGACGCCGTAATACTCACCAACGAGCAAGGCATCAGCGCCGAGCACCTCGCGCAGTTCGGCCGGTGTCCAGACGAAAAACGCGCCTTCGTGTTTATGCTGTGCGCCCGCCTCCGGCAGCGAGTCGGCATCCTGCGTCGAAAAGAAACCACCGTCACTATGGCGCATCTCGCGTACCAGGTAATCGAGCGTCTCTTCGGTCATGCGGCGGAAGAAGCGATCGCCGGTGGCCTGATATGTTTCGCCATAGACACGTGCCAGCAAGGCGTTGTCGTAGAGCATCTTCTCGAAGTGAGGTACAAGCCATTGTGCATCGACACTATAGCGATGAAAACCGCCGCCAAGCTGATCATAGATGCCGCCCTCGGCCATGGCACGCAGCGTCTGCGACAGCATAGCGAAGGCTGCCGGCTCGCCGGTACGATGGGCATAGCGCAGCAGAAATTCGAGTGTCATTGGCTGTGGGAACTTGGGCGCATTGCCAAAACCGCCGAACTCGGTATCAAACTGCTCACGCAACGAGGCATACGCCTCATCAAGGAGTGCAGGCATGATCTGCCCGGCCGGTAACCGCAGGGCGGTTGCCGTCCGCTGGCGATCGGTCAGCTCGCGACGGGCGCGCAAGAGTTCGTCGCGCCGTTTGGAATAGGCATCGGCCACCGCCAGTAGTACACGGCTGAACGAAGGCATCTGGTAGCGATCTTCAGGCGGGAAATAGGTGCCTCCGTAGAACGGCACACCATCCGGTGTCAGAAAGACCGTCATCGGCCAGCCGCCGCCGCCGGTCATAGCCTGAACAGCCGTCATGTAGATCGTGTCGAGATCCGGGCGTTCTTCACGATCGACCTTGATATTGATAAAGTGGGTGTTCATCAGCTGCGCAGTTGCCGCATCTTCAAACGACTCGTGCGCCATCACATGGCACCAGTGGCATGCCGAGTAACCGATACTCAGCAGAATCGGCCGATCGGCTGCCTGGGCCGCAGCAAGGGCTTCATCGCCCCAGGGATACCAATCAACCGGATTGTCGGCGTGTTGCAACAGGTATGGGCTGGTCTCGTGGGCTAATCGATTGGGGTGCTGCGGCTGCGTACCGCTTCCTGTAGCCATGGTGCTCCCTTCCGAGTACACCGCGACGCGACGCACCCTGATGCTCTTTCATTTATTATAGCATCAGGATCCCGGGAAGATCCTTCAGTGGTCATCGGGCGGCGTCGAAATCACCTCCGGTCGGCACACCACCAGGGTGGCGGCATATCGGCCAGCAGCTAATGGCCGGCAATAACAGAAGGTGCAACCGGATCAACAGCGGTAGTTGTTTCTTTGGGGCGGGCGGGTAGGCCGCGCACGGCAACCAGCGACAAGGCAATGACCCCGAGCATGAGCAACGATTGCAGTACGATCCCCTGGCCGGCACCGCCCGGCCCGGCACTCGCCTGCGAAACGATCACCCCACCGATCCCGGCACCGAGCGCAACCCCGAGCACATTGGCAAGCTGCAGGGCTGCCGAGGCGACCCCCTCACCACCGGCCGGTGCGTTTTCGAGTGTCACCAGCGTTAGCGTCGTAAACGACAGGCCAATACCCAGCCCGGCAATCGCCCAGCTCACAATCGCCAGCCAGATCGGAATCGCCGGATCAATCGTCAGCGTAAAAAGTGCGATACCTATCCCAATCAACACCAGGCCGGTTGCGGTGATCTTGCGGCGGCTGATTCGCCCTGAGATGCGCGCCAACAACCACGATCCGGTTGTCCACATAAGAGTCGCCGCCGTTAGCGCCAACCCGGCGATGGTCGCCGTCTGGCCGCGGATCTCGGTGATGCCGAGCGGCAAATAGGTATCGACACCAAAGAAGGCCAGATTCAACAGGCCATGGGTAGCAATGGCGGCCGGCATCCCGGCTGCAGCGATGAGCGTTCCACGCGGCATCAGGCGTCGCAGCATAATGAAGGTCAGCACCGCCCCGCCAACCGTCATCAGTACCGCCAACACGAGATTCGCAGTGCCCAGGCCGGTAAGCAAGAGGCCGGCACCAACTGCCAGCTGGATCGACATCATACCGCGCGACAGATCACGCGGCTTGCTGTCGTCGCCGCCCAGCCGCCGAAGTTGCGGCAGTGTCAGCACTACCGCAAGAATAATCATCGGCAACAGCCCGAGAAACACCCAGCGCCAGCCAACAAAATCGACGATCACACCCGCCAGCGCCGCCCCAACCACCCCGGGCACGCCCCATGCCGCCGAACCCATGGCCAGCATCTGCCCCCGCGCCGGGGCAGGGTCCCCACGAGCCACAACGACATACACAACTCCGGAGTTGAAGCCGGCACCAAACCCCTGCACGGCCCGCCCGATGATCATGATCTCCATTGTTGGTGCAAGGCCGGCAATCAGTAGCCCGGCACCAAACAGGCTCATTCCGATCACAAATGGCCGCGATGGGCCGAGTCGATCGATCTCGGCTCCCGCAATTGTGATACCGATCATGTTGGCAAGCATAAACGCACTGAATGCCCAGCCGTAATACTCGATCCCACCCAGATCGCGAACGGTCGCCGGCATTGTGTTGGCTACCGCCAGAGCTTCGAACGCCGGGCCGATAATGGTAAGGATCAAGCCGATGGTAAGCATGGCATGCTCACGATCCCAGATGCTCCCTGTTGCCGTTGCTGCGACACTCGCCTGTTCCGAAGCCATGTCTCTTCCTTCAACCAGATCAATCCGAACCATCATCGTAAACGATTACGCCGCCGGCAACAACCGACTTTGGGCTGAGTTTACAGCGCAAGCGCCGCTGCCGTCCGAGCAGCGACATCTTCCCAGCGGCAGGTACGCCGAACCCACTCGCGGCCGCGTTCCCCGAGGATGCGGCGGCGGGTCGGGTCGGCAAGCAAGAGATCAAGGGCAACGGCAAATTCGCCGAAACTGTCGAAATGCAGGCCGCCGCCGCTCGATTCCACTGCTTCACGGGTCACATCACAGCGCGTATGAACGAGTGCCGGGGTGCCTTGCAGCCATGCTTCCATAAGGACAATCGAAAAGCTTTCATAGAGCGAGGGGTTGATAAACACATCGGTTGCCGCATAGGCATCATGTTTTTCGGCAACACTCAGGTAACCGAGATCAAGCACCAGATCACGCAATGGATCGGCAACCTCAAGTGGATCACGCCCGCTGAGCATGAGGGTGAGCGGAGCGCCGCGCCGCGCCCAGTATTCGCGAGTATAGCGCAACAGCAGCGGTACATTCTTGGCGGCATCACGCCGGCCGGCATACATCAGCAGTGGGCCGTGCAGGCCACGGCGGGCGCGGAAGGCATCACCATCACCACGCGGGCTGAGGTCGATCCCCTCGCCGGCGACGACCACCTGGTCGGGGGAGAGATCAAAGAGCCGTATGGCCAGCGCACGTTCAGCAGAACTATTGGCAAGCACACGCCGTGCACGGCGAAACATCCAACGGTAGGCGGCATAGCGTGCATACGGCTCATCGTGCAGGCATGGCAAGAGCGAACCATGCGCGCCTGCCAGCACAATCCCCCAGAACGTCGTCGGAAATGGATAAGGAATAAACAGAAATCGGCGCGTAGTATGTTCTTCTGCCACCGCCGCCAGCAGATCGTCGCTCGACGGCAGTGATGCCAGCAGCCGGCGTTCGTGTTCGGGGAAGGATACCCATTCGGCCGGAACAGCACCAAGCCGGCGCACTACTGCCGGTGGATCAAGTGTCTGCGACGGCGGCATGATGGCGAAGCGCCGTACCACGATACCATCCACCACATCCGGGCCAGCCGGGTAGTAGGGCTGCGGCGGGCTGAACGCATCACGACCATTGGTGGCCCACACTTCGACGTGAATCCCAGCGGTAGCCAGCGCAACAGCGAGCTGACGAGCCTGGGTTTCTGCGCCACCGGCGGTATCCGGGCCATACCACGGAGCGACAATCGTGATCGGGCTGTTCATGGAGCCGGCGGGATCTGCGTACGCCGAGCGCGACGGCGCGCCGCCAACGCCCGGTGGTTGGCATCGATCCGCGTCAATCCTTCGACGGCACGCGTCGTGGCTGCGTTGGCGCTGTTCTGCTGCTCGACAATCGGATTGATCAGCCAGCGCAGATACTGGCGTATCACCCGCTGCCCAAATGCCGCCGCATGCTGCAGTGGTGTTGCCCCACTCAATGGCCAGTGGGCATGCACGATCTCGTGCTGGCGCAACTGTGGCAACAGTGCGGCAAGTTCAAGCTCGATAAAGCGAACCGGCGGCTCGGCGGCAGCATGTTGCTGCACGAGTTGTTGCAGGGTTGCCGCATCAGCCGCAGTATCGGCAGGAATACCGGCAGCGGGCGGCTCATGGTTGCGGCTGCCACCTTCGCCGGGCGTGTGATGTGCCGCCAGATCACGATACGCCTCGGCCAGCAGCCGCAGCGCATTGGCAACAGCGTTGTTATAGGCATTCTGCTGTTCGACGATCGGGTTGATATACCAGCGCAACATGCGACGCACCAGTTTGTTGAACAGCGCGATCAGCTTCTCGGGCAGGCTGCGCTCGGGCAGCGGCCAGTGCGCACTGATCACACGATGCAACTCGATCTCATCAAGCGCCATCGCCAGATCGCGCGCTGCCGGATCAGCATCTACCACAGCACCAGCACGCCGCGCCTGCACTTCGGCCCGCAGAGCGGCCAATACTGCGCCAATCTGCGCGTCCGTCATTTCAGGAAGGTCGTTCATGAGCGCCGATTATAGCATGAGTTGGTGCCGTGACCCGTAATGAACTGCTCGTACAATGGCGGCAGGGGCATTCCTCACAGACACCCCACCAGCACTCGGATATCTGCCCGCAATCACCCATCAAAATGAAGAAAAACCTTCTTGACCAATCACGCCCGAAAATGTTAGGATGAAAGTCACAGATAGATATGCGTTTATTTGTTCATTTTCACCAAATACACAACGATGTGTACTAGCACAATGAGGTGAGTATGAGCTACGAAATTCATGGTGCAGGATGCGCTGTCGTGGTATGTGATCTCTGCCGGGCGCGGGGGGCAATTGGCGATCGCGACTGGCGCGAAGGGCGGCCGTCGGCATCGGGCGGGGCACAGCATCTCTGCCGCAACTGTCGGCAGCATGCTGTCTGGTGCGAAGAACATCATGCCTATCATGCGCCCGATTCACTCCACCGCTGTGCCTGCAAGGAGTGTGGCGGGCTCTATACCTCGGTTGTGAAGGCCCGCATCAACTACTGCCCGAGCTGTTTGCGACAGCGCCCGCCGGCACCGATCGCCGTGCCGCAGCGCAGCGCCTTACAGCGGGCATTAGCTCACATCTTCCACCATCATAGCTAGGTGCAGAAGGGTGATGACGCGGAGTGCATATACGCACGGCGCGGCTTGGGCCATCGGTGAACCCCTCGGCTACAAGCAGCCAGGCCCGCGATTCCTACCCGCCGCTTTTGCCGCTTTACGCCGCATATGCTAGACTAGCGGGCGTTGTCTTTGCGACCAGAGAAAGAACAGCGCACGCGCATGAAGTTCGACACACCCACCCAACAACAGGCCTATACCCAGGTCAATGCGTGGATGACGGAGATCGCCGGCAACGCCGATACCGGCATGGCCTTCGAAGCCGACGAAGAAGCACCGATTTTTGGCGTCTCGTATGGTTCGGCCTATGTTGAAGTCGAAGTGGCACCCTTTTCGTGGGAGGGTGACGACGGTAGCGAAGAACAGGATGCGTTGCTGATCATCAGCGCCAGTGTGGTGGCCGGTGCCGAGATGAATGCCGAAAGCATGCGCTATCTGCTGGAAAAGAACGAAGACCTGGCGATCGGGGCGTTCTCGCTTGGCGAAGGGGATGAGATCATTCTGTCGACCACCATCCCATTCTCGTACTGTGAGGATTCCGAAGAACTTGAGACGTACCTGATCATGATCTGCGATACGGCCGACAGCCTCGACGACGAGATCATCGTACGTTGGGGGGGCCACCGTGCGAGTGATGTCTAGCAGCCCATGGTGAGCGGCTGCGAGGTCAGGAATAGCTCTTTTCGAAGACAATCAAGCCAGGGTACTGAACGAAGCCGAGCTTGCGGCTCACCGCGAGCATCGGCTCGTTGTTTGATTCGATGGCGGTATGAATGCGGGTATAGCCACGCTGGCGGGCAAATACGATCGTCATCAGCTTCAGCGCCATGGCTACCCCCTGGCCACGGTACTCGCTCAAAACACCCGTCACCCGTTGAGCCAGTGTTGACGATTCGCCATCGAGTGGGTGGGCAAAGCTTTCGCCGATATAGCGGCCGTTGTGGCGGGCGATGAAATAGCCGTCGGGCATGATCCCGGCATACGATTCGAACCACTCACGGCTGATCACCACCTGTTCGGGGATGGGGACATCGTGCAGTAAAGTGCGGTGCAATTCGAAGAGGCGATCAATAGCACCGGCCGCATCGCGGCGCAGCTCGATCGCGAGGGTCGTCAGTTCGATGCCGGCCTCTTTGAGGCGCAACAGATAGCGCTGAATCGCCGCCACATTGGCGCGCCGCACATCAAGGCGGAACTCCCAACTCCGCATGACTTCGCTGAAGCCTGCGTGAGCGATCCAGCGTGCGGCGTCGCTATGATGCTCGTGGGTCTGCGCGATCGCCACATCGGCACCATGCTGCCAGAGCTCTTCCTGGGCACGCACGAAGAGTGCGCTCCCGACACCACGCTTCTGCCATGCGGGTGCAACCCGTACATGCAACCAGAAACGCCGCCGCGGATCGCTGCCCCAGGGAACGGCAAAGACCTGGGCATGACCAATGATCTGGTTGATCGACGGCACTTCGGCAACAAAGCGACGCAACAAGATCCCCCCGGCCACCAGGGCCGTGTCGAAGGTGCGCAGATGTGTGCCGCCTGTCTGCTCGAAATCGCAGAGCTCGCCCGACGCCACCCGTGCAGCCAGTACCGCAACCGCATCGTACTCGTCGGCATGCGGTTCAAACGGCCGTATATGAACTGTTGCGCTTCTTGTATCCACGGCGTCAGTATACTATAAAGCTGTTTCCAGTTTGTGAGGCAACCCATGCAGAAACTGCGCCGCATGCATATAATAGAGGTATGAAATATTTCCTTATCAGCATGCTGCTCGCCTGTGTGCTCGCGGCATGCGGCACATTCCCCGGTTTGCCGGGATCCGCCACACAGCCGGCAGCCGGCGAGACGCCGCCAACCGTCTCGCCGCCGACGCGCACGCTACCGTCGGTACGGACCACGGCCGAGCCACGCCCAACTGCTGCAGCACGCACAACCACCGCAGCACCGACACCGGCAGCCCCGGTGGTAACATCGCTGCCCATTCTGCCCACGCCGACGCTGGTGGCGCTCGATCAGGCACAACGCGAACAGATCTTCAACGATATCTGGTCGATCGTACGCGACCGGTATGTCTATACCGATTTTCGTGGGCGCGATTGGGATGCCGTACGCGCCGAATATGCACCGCAGGTGGCGACCGTCGATACCGAGCGCTTCTATACCCTGATGAAAGAGATGATCTTCGATCTCGGCGATGACCACTCACGTTATGATTCACCGCAGGATGTTGCGGATGAGCGGGCGCGTTTCGAAGGCGATCTGCGCTATGTCGGTATTGGTGCATTGATCCGCGAAACCGATCAGGGTGTGCTCTTGCTGCGAATCGCACGCAATAGCCCGGCTGAACGCGCAGGCTTACAACCATTCGACCTAATCACACATATCGACGGGATTCCGGTGACGGATGCCGAACGGATCGGCCCCGGCGGCCCGATCAGCCGGGTGCGCGGCCTGGAAGGCACGATTGTTACCCTGACGGTGCGTACCGGCACCAGCGCACCACGTGATGTCGATGTCTTACGTGGCGTCATCCCCAGCAATGCGTTCCCAAGTGTCGAGGCGACCTACCTGCACGATACACAGGTCGGGCTCTTGTTGATCGATACCTTCAGCCTGAATGCACTTGATCAACTGGTACGTGATGCCGTCAACGATCTGCTCGAAGAAGGCCCGCTCGATGGGTTGGTGATCGATGTTCGCAGTAATTCCGGCGGCCGGGTTGATCTGCTACTCGAAACACTGGCGATCTTTATCGATGGCGGTTCGATCGGTACGACCAGCGGCCGCACTCGTGATAACGAACTCTTCATTCCATCAGGCAAAACCATTGCAGCACTCGATGATGTCCCAATTGTGGTGCTCACCAGCGAAGGAACCGTTAGTGCCGGCGAAATGTTTGCCGCCGGCATGCAGACGCTTGGCCGGGCACGGGTGATCGGTACGCCAAGCGCGGGCAATACCGAAAACCTGCTGCCGCACAACTTCAGCGACGGTTCGCGGCTCTGGCTGGCCGAACTCGTCTACCTGTTGCCCGATGGGACGCCAATCGAAGGGCGGGGTGTCGTACCGGATCGCATTATTGATGTCGAGTTCTGGCGTTTCCCAACCGAACGTGACCCACAAGTGCTGGCCGCCGTCGAAGACCTGAGTGCCGCACGGAGCGGTTCGATCCAATAACACGCATGTCAATGCGTCGAACGAACGATTGACCACACCCACACCGTGTGGTAAGATAGCTGGCGTGTGGAAACGCCACACCCATCAAACACGAGGCGACGGATCAATGGTTCTGCTGCGCGACACAATGTTCATCAACCGGCCCTGCGCCATGCGCATGCGGTCGATGTCGATGTGCATTCCCACGGAGGGTGTGTCGCCTGGATGATCGGTTTTCTTCCAGTCGGTGATACGCAGGCCGTGGGTGGCAAGCACCCCACGGCTTTTTGATTCGTAGCGATTGGAGGAACCGTATGGCGAAGAAGCGATCAACTCAGAAGGAACGTGCCCGCCCTGGCAACAAGCCTACCTTCGGCAAACCACCAGGCGGGCATAATACCCCGCTCTCGCGCCGGCCACCGCGCCAGCCGGGAAGGTAATACCACAGCGATCTGCCGGGAAACTCGCCGCCGGTATACGGCCGGCGGTCGGTTTCCTGCAAACTCTGCAGGAAGTGATGAAGATCTGGAGGCCAATCTATGCCCGAGAACATTCTGGTCGCCGTCGCATGGCCATACGTCAACGGCCCGCCACATATCGGCCACATCGCCGGCGCATATCTGCCGGCCGACATCTTCGCCCGCTACCATCGCCTGCGCGGCAACCATGTGCTGATGGTCTCTGGATCCGATTGCCACGGAACGCCGATAACACTGGCGGCCGAGCGCGAACAGATCCCGCCGCAAGAGGTGATTCGCCGCTACCATGCCACCTATCTCAACTCATTTGTGGCACTTGGTATAACCTTCGACCTCTTCACGCAGACCTATACCGACAATCATTACCGGGTGACGACCGAGATCTTCCTGCGCCTGCTCGAACGCGGCTTCCTGTATAAAGAGACGATGGTCGGCTCGTATTCCGAGAGCCTTGCCCGCTTCCTGCCGGATCGCTTTGTCGAGGGAACATGCCCGAACTGCGGCTATAGCCGGGCACGTGGCGATCAATGCGACAACTGCGGCCAGTTGCGCGACCCGCAGGATCTGGTCGCACCGCGTTCGATCCTTGATGGCGCGCCGGTGACGTTTCGCGATACCGAGCACTACTTCATCGATCTGGCGAAGCTCGAAGCGCCACTGCGCGACTGGCTCGACAGTGTTGATCGCAGCTACTGGCGTGCCAACACGACCCTCTTCACCCAGAACTGGCTGCGTGAAGGACTGCGTGGTCGTGCCATCACCCGCGATCTCGAATGGGGTGTGCCGGTGCCGGTTGAAGGTGAAGCCTTCAAAGACAAGCGCATCTATGTCTGGTTTGATGCCGTGATCGGCTACTACTCGGCACCGTTTGAATGGGCCGAGCGGATCGGCAG
>CALLZL010000092.1 GCA_937859575.1 uncultured Chloroflexota bacterium | reverse complement strand
TGGGATGATGGCTATCTTGAGGGGAAGCACGATGGGCAGTGAGGCCAGATACTTCACGTTAAGCCTGAGGCATCCAGAGCGATATTGCACAACAATGCTCAGATGGAGTGCGACGACGGTCGCTCGCCCGATCGGCGTCAGACCTTCAATACGCAGGCCATCGTCAATCGAGGCAAAATGCTCCTGCCACACCTGCGTGCGGGGATTGAAGAGCGCAACCCGTATACCGCTCTCTGGATCGATCGCATCGATCTTGGCGCTCTTGTGGCCATTGCAGAGTGGGCAGGCAAGCCAGAGGTTCGACTCATCATCGCTGCCACCCTTGGCGAGCGAGATGATATGCTCGATCTCAAGGCGAGCTATCACGAGGTGCTGCGGGCTGAGGCAATAGCCACAGCGGTGGCGGGCGGCGCTGCGAACGCGGAGTTCAACATCGGCAGGGATGTCAGCGCGCTTCATGCGTCAACTCAGCGGCGGCTGCAAACCACGGTCGACCGCGACCTTCAGCGCCTGTGCTTTGCGCACCATACCACGGCGATAGACACCCATGAGCGTATCAAGCTGGCCGCGCTCATCAACTGTCAGCGTGCCTTCGCGCTGACGTGCCAGAAGATTGCTCAGATGTGCTATCTCTCCCTACCACGACTGGGTTGTTGAATAACCAGAGCCATGGTTAGCGAATGCGCCGGAGTGCTTGATTGACAGCTTCACTATCAAACTGCTCCGGATCGAAGGCTCATCCGACCCACTCCAGCAACTCCTCATGCTCCGGGTGCTTCGCATCCGCGATGGCTTCCAAGAAGTCGGCATAACCCCAGTCCCACCACAATCCTCGGGCGGGCAAGCGCGGTCTCCGGCCGTGCAGCGTGGATAGGTGACATCTGGCGCTGGCGCAAGCCGAAGAAGCGGCCCGCGCCGCCTGATTGCGCGCAATCAGGCGGCGATCGCAATGCTTGATGCGTGGTCTGAAGCGGTCGAAGAAGACGACGGCAGTGAGTCCTGGGAAGCAATCTGGAGCACGATATCCTCAGGTGATGTAATCCGGAACGGGCGTGGGTCGCTCGTCGTAATCTGGCCGCGTCGGGCACGCTGCGCTTTTGACCGATCGAATGCGCGATCTGGTGCAAGAAACACATCCACCTTTATCATGCTTGCCAGATGCACCAGATTAAATGAACTCCGGTGCTGGATCGCATCGTGGATATCGGTTGCCTGCACATAGTAACTACTCTGCAACTGTGCGACCAACGAGCGAACGTGGTTCGGCCGGATCTCCGCAATCACGTCGACGTCGAGTGTCGTGCGTGGAACGCCGTGGGCGATACTGGCGACTGATCCCCCGATATAGTAATCGACGCCAAGCGCATCAAACGCATCTACGACTGGGGTCAGGGCGTCAAGAAATGATGACATGTCCGCCTGCCTCTGGCATGAGCACAGCGAAGCAGCCCAGCGGCGCGATTGAGGATGCGATGATCTTGCTGGATACGGATATTATGATCGATGTCCTTCGGAAGTACCCGCCCGTGATTGCCTGGCTGAGGTCACTTGGCTCCACTGAATTGATGCTGCCGGGCAGGATGAGGAAGCCGAGCATCGTGAGCGGGCTGGCCGCCCCGATCAGCGCCGCGTGGAAGAAGCCGAGCGCCACGCCAAGGTTCCCCAGGGCTGAGAGGCCGCTGGCGATCATGCCCAGTGTCCCACGGCCCACGGCGCCGATCAGGTGATAGCCGCGGAACGCGGCGGTGAAGCCGAGCACCATCACCCCGTGCAGGATCGCGACGATCCGCCCGAGCTGGGTCGCGTAGTTGTAGACTCCCGGCGGGGGCGCGTAGATAGCTGACGGGTTAATGAGCCCGAGCACCCCTGCGATGATCCCGATCCCGATCCCGGCGATGCCCGCAATGCCGCACCAACGGGCGAGCGAGGGGCTGTGTTCCATGGCGATCGTCTCCTGTTGCTACGGCTGTAAGGTCGTGGCAACAGTGTAGGATCGCAGCTGTCCTACCGTCACGGGGCCACAGCCCCCAATCGAATCGGGACACGGATCAGATCAGTGCGTGGCAGGTTGCCGACCACCCGAAAGACCCCTTCTCCGAGCGCGATCCGATCGAGAGCATGATCAGATGGGCGGCACAACAGCAGTTTCGGGCCCCCGCAAAGTAAGATTCTCCCGTGAGGCCCCGCGGTCGGTATTTCTAGTTGACATTCAACAGCTGGAGACGGCTGCCGCGCAGGCAGGGCTGGCGCAAGCGGTGCGGGCGGCGGCCCTGCACTACCTGGAGGCGGGTCAACTGCCGCAGCGTGTAGCGCACAGCGTCAGCGGAGCGGACATACCGGCCTGGCCG
>CALLZL010000091.1 GCA_937859575.1 uncultured Chloroflexota bacterium | reverse complement strand
CGATGGAAACCGCCGAGACGACGGGCATCCCATTTGCGGAAGGGGGGCCGATGCCGGGGGGGAAGCCGACCAGCACCGCCGCACCAACGGCCGTTGCGGTTGCCGATCTGCCCGAAGTAATCGAGGCCGAACAGCTCCTAGCGATCGAGAATTACGAAGCGGCAATCAGCCGGCTCACACGGGTCTATACCAATTACCGCGATGATCCACAGGCAGCGTTACGGCTGGCGGCAGCTTATCTCCGCTGGGGCGAGGCAACCCTGGCACGCTCGCAGGGCAACCCGGCGCTGGTCAGCACCGCACTTGATCGCTTCAGCAGCGGGCTGGCCGTTGCACCGATTGGTGAGGTGTTTGATACACTGCAGCACCAGGTTGAACTGGCAACCGCGTATGTCGCGGCGGCAACCATCCTCGATGAGATCGCCTTTACACCGGAAGCAGAACGTGTACCGGAAGTGATCGCAGGGCAGCTGAGCACCGCAGAGACCGAACTGGCGGCAGTGGCTGCCGCTGCGCCGGCCTACCCCGGCCTGGCAACACTCAAGGCACGGGCGCTCTTCTACCACGCCGAGCTCTGGATCCGGCAGGCGAATAATAGCGAACTGAGTGAAGCAGAACGCCTGGAGCATCTGGCGACGGCTGCCGGGCAGTGCGAGCAGGCCAGCCTGCTCGACCCCCAACTCGAACAGCTGGCTGCATGCCTTGACGCGATAGCTGCCGGCCAGCGTGCCATTGCGGCAAGCCGTACGCCAACACCCCAACCTGCCCAGGCCGGCCGGCTTGCTGTACAACGGCTTAACCAGGATGAAGACCCGACCTGTATTGCGATGCAGATCACCGGCATCCGCGCCGAAGGCTGGAGCTTCACCCTCGACGGAACCAATCTGGTTGGGCGCTTCGACGGTGCGGGCAATGCGCGTCTCTGCGGCCTGACAGCACGGCAGGAAGGAAATATGCGGGTGCGTACCGCCAATGGTCGTACCGTGAGTGGTGGGATTCTACCGGCACGTGGCGGCGATATCTTTCGCGGGCAGTGGCTGAGCCAGTAGGCCAATTGGCGGGTTCACCTGCATTCCGCTTTGCCCTATGCTCGGTAGAGTAACCAGATCACACCAGAAAGAAAGGATCATGATGTATACCTTCAAAGTGCAGGATATGACATGCGGCGGCTGCGCAGCCTCGATCCGCAAGGCAGTGTCGAATGTTACCGGCGTGACGACCGTTACGGCGGATCCACAAACCAAGGATGTGGTTGTCGAAGCCCATGCGGATGTCAGCCGCGATACGGTTGTCGCGGCAATCAACGCGGCCGGTTTCAGCGAGATCACCATCGTCGAGGCCAACCGCTAAGCGATGTATCGGGCCGATCGGCAGCATAACAATAAGCCGGCGGCTGTGGCACACACCATCCTCGAAGCAATGCTGAGTGCCTACGGCACTCAGCATTGCTTCGACCTGAACGCATGCCCGCGACGATTATGCGATCATGCTCCTCTGTTAAAAAAGCCGCAGGCATGGTATACTTATAAACGTACACCAACACCATCTGCTGTGAGATACTCCTCTTCCTCTTCTGATCCCACAGTTGCACTTCATCGCTCGAAGCATGTTGTTGTCGTCGCCGGAGCGAGCGTGTCGGGTTCTTCCCGACCACCGGCAGTTCAAGAAGTCGTCTGTTTGTGGCATCAGTGCCGGTATGCGGCACAGAGGAGCATTTGCTATGCAGGTCAAGTTATTCGTTGGAAATCTGTCGTGGAGCGTCGGTGATGCCGAGCTTACCGAGATATTTGCCGGTCATGGTGAGGTGCAGAGCGCACGCGTGATTAATGATCGCGACACCGGCCGTTCGCGTGGCTTCGGGTTTGTCGAGATCGAAACGCAGGATGTAACTGCACTGATTCAGGCAACCGATGGGTACGAAATCGACGGGCGCAATCTGCGCGTCAATCAGGCCGAAGAGAAGCCGGCATCCGGCCGCAATTCGGGCGGGCGCGGTGGTTATGGCGGCCGGCGTGATCGCTACTAAGCTGCGCAGCACCCGCGCCAGCAGCTAGGTAGGGCACAGGCCCTCGATGAAGAGGCGGTTCGCTGTCTTTCCGTCGAGGGCCTGTGTTGTTCAAGCCCTTCGGCAGCACCGGCGTATACCGCACGATGCTGCAAACCGCCAATCGTAAGCGAAAGGCTAGCTGATGACGACTCTCGATATGAGTATACCCGGTGAACTGCGGCTGATCTTGAGCGGTGAAGCGGAAAGTGCCATCCTGACGACACTGCGGCGTTGGCCTCACTGGATGCGTGCCGAGGTCGAACGCGATCCGGCCGATACGAGTCGCTGCCTCTCGGTGACCCTGATCGCCGAACGGAGCCAGGAACCGATCATCCGCGAGATTTTGCGGCGTGGATTCGGGCTGAACTTCCCGGCCGAAGGTGGCAGCCAGACGCTGGTGTTACCACCGGCTGCCGAACCCCGACGACGCGGCTTCGGCACACGCCGGAGTTAAGCTCACCAATTGTGCCGTGTGTGGGTGCAGGTTGCACATACTTTCACTGCGTGCAGCCTACCAACGCCCGGCGTCATTGCATCACAGATGCGTCGTTCTATCAATGGAGTGGACGATGTCAGGCAACAATAGTGTCGGGGCGCGCATTCTGGCGGCACAGCTGCGCCACTGTGAGCAGCTCACGGCAGCACTGGTTGCGGCGCGCAAGGCCGGTGCATCTGCACACGAGATCGCCGATCTGGAAGAACAGGAGCTTGCCGCCCGCAAGCGTTATCAGGAACTCGCCGTCGATATCCCCGGGCAAGGGCGTGCTTCGGGTGCCCGATCGCGAACCGGCGGGCAGCGCCCCTGGTGGCGTTTCTGGTAAGTTGCACACCGGCTGCCTCTGCGGCTTGAAAGAAGGCGCTATGATTTTCCCCGATCATGCCCTGGCCTGCCGGATCGAGGCTCACACCGCATGGAGTTGCCTTGAACATGCCCACTGCCAGGCACAGATCGCCCCACCGACCGAATCACAGGTGCGACCGATTGGCGGTGGATGGGCGGGTTACCGCGGCCGACAATCACCACTGAGCAAGGTGTATGGCATCGGGCTTACGGATGCCTTACAGCCGGATGACCTGACCGCCATCGAGGCCTGGTACTGCACCCGGCGCATGCCGATCCGCATCCGGCTGAGTCCCTATACCGATCGCGGCACCCTTGCATTCCTGGGCCAGTGTGGGTATACCATCAGTGATTTTATGGATGTGTATGCACGCCAGATCGGCATCCCACTACCTTTTGCTGCACCCGCCGTGCGCGTAACACAGGCTACCGAGGCCGAAGCACGGCACTGGTTTGCACGCAGTGGTGCCGGCGGTGATTGGGCCGAACCGGATGGAATCACATTCATGACGATCCGCAGTGTGTTGAAGCGCGGGTCGCAGTTGTATCTGGCGTGGGTTGACGGCGGGCCGGTGGGCGGGTTGTACTCGCCGAAGACTTCCCGCATCGCCCCGCAGATCTCGCCAGCAACCATGCCGGCATTTCGCGGCCGCGGGCTACATACCGCACTATTGCATGCCCGTATCGCTGCTGCTGCGGCGGCCGGCTGCGATCTGATCATAACCCATGCGGTTCCCGGTGCACTTTCGCAAAAAAACCTGCTGCAAGCCGGGTTTGCCCAGCTTTACACTGCCGTGGTTGTCGCCACACCCGGCAACTATAGCGAAGTGCACCACGATTGATCGCTGGCAGCGGGCGGTGCGCCTGCATGCGCACCGATCACTACGGCTGCACGTCGCTATAGCGCTGTAACACCCGCCGTCGCTCGGCGATGGCGGCCAGCAATAGTTCGCGGATCGCCGGCGATTCGGCCTGCTCAAGTGTGGTGATCTTGACATGCCGCAGTGCCTTACCGCTGCCCTCTAGCAAGCCGGCCGGATCGGCAAGACCCGCGCCATGGAAGAAGCCCAGATTGATCCGGTTGCGCTGTGGTGCAAGATAGGCATATGCTTCACTCATCTTCTTCGGGCCAATGCCATAGCTGATTGTGCGCTCACCGGCACGCGGCACCTCGACGACATCGGGATGCAGTTCTTCGATCAACTGTTGCAGCCGGTATGCAATAGCGCTGACCGTGGGGGATGCATCACGCAACACTTCAGCGGATGTTCCCAGGTGCGTTTCACTGCGCATGATGACTCCTTCGACTCCACGAATCCCTGTTGGGTTGCGGGCATGCTGCAACCCAATAGGGATTCGATCCATCGTCGCACACTGACGATCGGCGGCTATTTCACCACAAACGGCCCCCGCTGGCGCGGCATGGTATAGAAGATCTCATTCGACAACCCGCCGCCTGGTGCCGGGTTGAAGATTGCGACCGCCGCCGATTTCGCCAGATCCGCCGCACTCAATGTCACTCGCAGTGTGGTGCTATTGACAAAACTTGTGCTGCGGTTAGCACCGTTCCAGCGTACCTGCGCCCCGCTCACAAACCCGCTGCCGCGAATAGTGACGGTGCGCGTACCATTAGCATTAAAGACGATCGTCGAGACCCGGCTGATCGATGGTACCAGGTTCTGGCCAACTGCCGCCACCGTAAATGAAAGCGCGTTTGATGCACCGCCACCCGGCGATGGATTAACCATATCGATACTGGCAATACCGGCGGTCATCAGATCGGCAGCATTCAGGCTCATCCGCACCGTGGTGCTATTCAGCAACTGCGTTTGTCGGTCAGCGCCATTCCATCGCCCCCGTATCTGCTCTCTAAAACCGGTGCCG
>CALLZL010000090.1 GCA_937859575.1 uncultured Chloroflexota bacterium | reverse complement strand
TGTGTGTCGAACGCAACACCATGCTGATCAACCTGATGCGTACCGCCCCCGATCGAATCATCGGCTTCGCCGCCCTGCAACCGCTCGCCGGTACTGCAGCGCTCACCGAGTTGCAACGCTGCCGTGCTGCAGGCATGCAGGGTGTTGGTGAGCTCAACCCATATGCCCAGAGGCACACCCTCGATCATCCAGCCTTCCTGCGGCTGGTCGAGGCATGTATCGCCGCCGATCTGCCGCTCAACCTGCACGTCAGCGAAGCAGTCGGCCCCTTTTACCCCGGCAAGAGCGCCACCCCACCCGAAGCCTACTACGAGCTTGCATGCCGCTACCCCGAACTCAAACTGATACTGGCTCACTGGGGCGGCGGCTTGCTCTTCTACGAACAGATGCCGGCGGTACGCAAGCAGTTGCGCAATGTCTGGTACGATACCGCTGCCTCACCATTGCTCTACCCGACAGCCACAATCTTCGATGTGGCGCTACGCTGCGCCGGGCCACACAAGATCCTGTACGGCTCCGACTACCCGCTCTTGCTGTATCCACGTCGCAGCCGCGAGCCTGATTTTCGGCCGTTCCTGCACGAGATCGCGGCGCTTGGGCTTGAACCGGCGGCACACCAGGCTATTCTCGGCGGCAATATGGCGCACTTGCTCGGCCTGGTGTCGCCGGCCATCCCTACGCCGGCCATGCCTGCCGACCACCCACCGCTGCCGCTCCGCCGGGTAAGTGAGACGACACCGCTCAGCATGCTCCTGGAGGCATGGCCACAGACACGAGCCATCCTTGCGCGCCACGGGCGCGGCATGGTCGAGCGTGCCATTCCGCTCTGGGAACCGCTTGGCCAGGCAGCCGCAGCATGTGGCCTGGGGGCCGATGCCCGCCGGCGATTGATTGCCGAACTCAACGACGCCATTGCATCATATAACGAGGAACCATGAGCAGACGTATCATCCTGTTTGCCGCATTTGCTTTTGCCTATTTTCTCTCGAACTTCTTTCGCGCCACGAATGCCGTGATCGCCGGCGATCTGACGCGTGATCTGCTGCTGACGGCCGCCGATCTGGGATTGATGACCAGCCTGTTCTATGCCGGATTCGCTGCTACCCAGCTACCACTTGGCGTTGCTCTCGATCGTATTGGGCCACGCTTCACCACCGCCAGCCTGCTGCTGGTGAGTGTCGGTGGCTGCCTGATCTTCTCGGTTGCCGATTCGTTTGCCATGGTTGCCCTCGGGCGCACCATGCTCGGTATCGGCATGGGCGGCTGCCTGATGGGTGCCCTGAAAGCTTTTGGTGTCTGGTATGCGCCAGAACGTGTCGCAACCATTACCAGCCTGATGGTCGGCATGGGGGCCATGGGTGGCCTGGGTGCCGCCACACCATTGGCCTGGATCAATGTGCAGATCGGCTGGCGGGCGGTTTTTGGTTGGGGGGCGCTGATCATCTTCTGTAGCGCACTGGCGATCATGCTACTGGTGCGTAATGCCCCGCCCGGCAGTGCGCCGCCAACCACCGCCGCCGCCGGCGGTGATGGGTTCGGCCGCATCTTTCGCGAGCCGATCTTCTGGCGTATTGTGCCGCTCAATTTCTTTCTGATCGGCTCAATGCTGGCGGTGCAGACGCTCTGGGGCGGGCCGTTTTTATTCGATGTGCTCGATCTGCCGCCCATCGAAGCCGGCAATCTACTGCTCGGGCTGAGCGGTGGCATCGCATTCGGCTATATCTCGTGTGGCTGGCTGGCCGACCGCTTCGGCATCGAACGCAACATGCTGATCGTCACCCCAATATCGACGATCTGCCTGGCGCTGATTGCAATCGCCGGCGCGGCTCTGCCGCCGATCCTGCTCGGATTGCTCTTTGCCGGATTTGGTTATGGAGGCGCATTCAACCTGGTGCTGCTGGCACAGATCCGGCGCGAATTCCCCGAGCAGATGCGCGGCCGGGCAGCAACTGCCCTGAATATGTTCGGTTTTGGCGGTGCGGCACTCATCCAATGGTGGATGGGGATTCTGATCGCCGCCTTTCCACGCCTGGCCGACGGGCGCTACCCACCGATCGCCTACAGCACGGCCTTCGGCGTCGTCGCACTCGGTATGGCGCTCAGCTTCCTCTGGTATCTGCCGCGCCGGCGTGCAGCGGTTCCCCGGGTAGCCTATAGCGAAGTACAAAACGACTGATCGCCGGGAGCGCGGGCGGCTCGCCCGCATGCGCCCACGATATGCGCACAGATCAATCCTTGTGCCCCTCGCTATAGGATGCAACAAAATGGGCCGGGCAGCGTCATAGCATACGCATATGGCGCAGCGTTGATCGGCCGCTCGGAGGAACGACCGCCGGCGCCCAGGAGCAAACATCATGACTGTCAATACACATATCACAACGACCCCGGCGCGTAGCCCGCATATTCTGCTCCGCGCGCTCTACTTCGTCTTCTTTGGCCTGTGGTTCAGTGGTATCTGGGCCGCAATCGGCTGGGTGCTTTCGGTAACTGTCATTGGCCTGCCGTTTGGCCTCTGGATGCTCAACCGCCTGCCGCAAGTCACAACCTTGCGCGCATCGGATCGCGAGTTGATTATCGGGCCGAATGGCCGGATCTACGAGCGCGAAACCGAGCAACACCCCTTCCTGCTGCGTGCAATCTACTTCGTCGTCGTCGGCTGGTGGCTGAGCGGCCTCTGGATCGCAGCGGCCTGGGCGCTTAGCGCCTCGGTGATCGGCCTGATCCTTTCGTTCTGGATGATCGACCGTGTGCCGGCGATCATGACCCTGCGACGCGGTTAGAAACCGAGTGGCGGCATGGCAGTTTGCTGCCGTGCCGCCACTCTGTGCCGGATTCAAAAGAAGATAACCGGTTTCTCACGAACCAACGGCAGCCCGCATGCCGGCGGGTGTCGACCATTCCAGGTACTTCTTGTTCTTACCACGCACCACATCGTGGAACAGCTGATCGAGCTGGCGCGTGATCGGCCCCATCTCACCGTCGCCAATCAGATAGCGATCGACCGAACTGATCCCCAGGATCTCGGCGGCGGTACCAACCATAAAGATCTCGTCGGCAACATACAGCTCGGTACGATCAACGGCACGCTCGATAATGTCGAGCCCAAGCTCGCGCCGTGCGAGTTCGAGCACACTATAGCGGCTGATACTTTCGAGGATCGAATCGGTCGTGCTTGGTGTCACCAGGGCACCATCACGCACCAGGATGACACACGAACCGGGCCCTTCGGCAACTTTGCCGGCCGGGTTGAGGATCAGCGAAGTATCGTAGCCATTGATGCGCGCCTCGGCCATTGCCAGGTTCGAATTGCGGTAATTAGCAACATTCTTGACACGCGGCGGCATCACGTTGTCGGAGATACGCGTATACGACGAAACACACGCCGTACGCATCCATCCCTTGCCAAGATGCGACGGGTTAGGGCGTGCGGTAATCGCCAGCTCTACCGGCTGAAGTTCCGGGCCGGTGCTGCTCTCGAAGTTGCCGCCACCACGCGGGTAGCAGTAGGGGAAGATATAGGTGTCGCCGCTGACATGCAACGCACGCACCAGTTCGCAGATCGCATCGGTAAGCTCGGCAACACTATAGGGCGATTCCTGGCGCATCAGCTTCTGCGAGCGCAGCAACCGCTTCAGATGCGCATCGAGCTGCCAGATATACAGCTCGCCTTCGTCTTCGTTCCAGTATGACATGATTCCTTCAAAAATCGCCGTCACACCAGTCCAGAAGCTGTTGGTCAGATGAATGGTGGCGCTCTCCCATGGCATGATCTTGCCGTTCCACCACAGATACTGCGGCGAACTGCGATCGAAATCGGGGGCGAATGATTGGCGTTCTTCTTCGTTGGCCATGATCTCTCTCTGTATGAATGTGGCGAATGACGATACAATGATTGTAGCGCGTTTTTTGATTCTCTTCGCTGCCCGCATCGCGCTGCTACAGGTTGCACTGGCCGCCACCCGGCCGGCATGCAGAATCAAGAGGATTCGATGAATGACCTACTGCTTGCTGAAGGCAAAACCAAACGCATCTATGCACATCCCGCCGATCCGGCACTGGCGATCATAGAGCACAAAGATACGATCAGCGCCGGCGACGGCGCACGCCGCCATGTGATTGCCGGCAAAGCAGCCCTGAGCGGCCGCACGACCGCCAATGTCTTTGTGTTGCTCGGCAATGCCGGCATCGCAACCCACTATGTCGCTGCCGAAACAGCCGAGCGCATGGTGGTGCAACGCTGCCACATGATCCCACTCGAAGTGGTGACACGCCGCATTGCAACCGGTTCGTATCTGCGACGCTTCCCGGCAACTGCCGAGGGTACCCGCTTCGAACCGCCGATCATCGAGTTCTTTCTGAAAGACGATGCACGCCACGATCCACTGCTGACCCCCGCCGAGATCGTCTCTCAGCAGGTCGCAACAGCCGCCGAGGTGGCGCATATGGCCGCCGAAGCACAGCGCGTCTTTGTAGTGCTCGAAGCTGCCTGGGCTGCCCAGGATGTGACACTCTGCGATCTCAAAATCGAGTTTGGCCGCGATAGCCACGATACGCTGATCGTCGCCGATGTGATCGATAACGACTCGTGGCGCATCTGGCCGGGCGGCGACAAGCGTAATATGCTCGATAAACAGATCTATCGCAATCTGGCACATGTTACAGCCGACGATTTGGATGCGGTGCGCCGGCGTTATGCACTGGTGGCTGATCTGACCGACCACTGGCGTGAAGGTCTGTGAGATCCTAGATCTGCCATGCCACTCGTGATCCGGTAATCGAGCCGAATGTCGGCCGGCCGGTGCGATCCCGCAGTGCCAGGCGCACACCAGGCGCACGGCCGGCCTCGATCGCTCGCTCAACATCCGCCCAGCGCAGCTGGCTGAGGTGGATCTTTGTGCGGCCAATCTTGTTCAGGTTGCCCGCTGGATCGCCAATTGCCCACGATAGATAGAAGAAACGCTGGGTCGGGGTCCCTTTTGCAAACGGGCCAAGAAAGTTGGTTGCATCGCCGGGCAATGGTGCCACCCGGAAGCTCGGCGCAAATACAATCTGTGCTTGCGCCACGGCAACGGCCTCGATCACCTCCTCACCGCGCTGTATGCCCAGGTATAGCGTGTGCTTCGGATCTGGGGGTGAATCGGGCAACTCCTCACACAACACATTGATCGTCAACTCCATGGGTTGATCCTTCCTCGGTATTGCGATCACCATAACACCCCGACTTCCACCTGCCAACTACGCAGAAGCCGTACCATCAGCCATTGATCCATTCCTGCTCGATCTCAAAGCTGGTATACTTCCCCGATGCCGAACGATCATGATCCACTGCCTGCCTACCTGACGGCATGGCAGCTGGCGAACCCGCAACTGCTGACACAGACGAACACCAGCCGCATCTACACTGCTACACACGATAGCCAGCCGGTCATCCTCAAACTCCTGGCCGCAGGCGAAGTCGATGAACAGCGGGGTGCGCTGGCACTACACCATTTTGCCGGCCATGGTGCCGTACACCTCTTGCGGGCTGATGCCGGTGCGCAGTTACTCGAATATGCCTCAGGCGACGAATTGATCACCCTGGTGGAGCGTGGTGCCGATACGGAAGCGACGCGTATGATCGCCCAGGTGATCGGGCAGCTGCATAGTGTGCCACAGGATTCCCCGCCCGCCGGGCTGATGCCGCTTGATCGCTGGTTTGCCGATCTGTTTACCCGTGCAGCAGTCGATCAGCAAACCAATGTCGATTCCATTTATGTACGCGGCGCGGCGCTCACCAGGCGGTTACTTGCCACACCGCGTGATATTCGCGTCTTGCACGGCGACATCCACCACCGCAATATTCGCCAATCGGCACGCGGCTGGCTCGCCTTCGATCCAAAAGGTATTGTGGGCGAACGCACCTACGACTGCGCCAATACCCTGTGCAACCCACCGATTCCCGAGCTCGTCCATAACGAAACACGCCTGCTGGCCACTGCCGCCATCCTGGCAGATGCGCTCGAACTCGACGTATGGCGCGTGCTGGCATTCACATATGCCTACGCATGCCTCAATGCCAGCTGGTGGCTGCGCCTCGGCGGAGATGATATTGTGCAGTGGTCGCTCAAGGTTGCCACGATCATCGAGCCGCATCTTGCCTGATATCGCATCGCATGTGGGCAACGGTACTCGATTCGCACATACTCACACGACCCCCATGATCCGCCCAAGCGGCGAAACCCGTAGTGCCGCCCGCGGTCGCGGCGGGTTCAGCAGCGGCAGTGCTGTGCCGACCACAAAGATCCGGCTGGCTACGCCAATCGCCGCCAGACGCTCGGTCAGTGGTGCCGCCTGCTGCGCCTGTGTCGCGATCAGATGCGCCAGGGCTCCCCCCTGGCTGCCCTGCCCGCGTGGCAAGATCTGCGGCAACCAGGCCCCATCGAGCGCCGGCGTGACCACTGCCACCACACCGCGCATCGCAGCGAAATACGCCACACGCCCCTGCCGTAGTAGCTCGCCAAGTGGGAGCGTACCGGTGGCCTGGGCATCAACCAGCGCCTCGAGAATACGCCAGAGCTGCTGTGACCCACCGGCTGGTGTTACCACCCGGCGCCGGCCGTCGTCGGCCAGCAACCCGACGGTACGCCCATCGGCGAGTGCCTGAGCCGCCAGCGAACCGGCCAGAACAATCGCCAGTTCGAGGGCTGAATCCCACTGTTTCGGCGCCTGTTCAATAACCCGTGAACTCTGACCATATACGGTTATACCCGGGTGCTGCGTCGTGGCATGCGACTTGTCAGCCGGGTAGGAATCACGAGCCAGATCCAGCACGATCCAGAGCGCCCCGGCTTGCTCCTGATCAAACTCCTTGACCATCAACTGTTGGCGTCGCGCAACGGTCGGCCAGTGAATGCGCCCCGGCGGGTCGCCTGGCCGATACTCACGGATTCCGCCGATCACCGGCGTCAATTGCTGCTGCAACAGATCGGCTCGCACCCGATCGCCGCGCTGGCCACGCGGCGATCGGGCATCCGGCAGGCGGACCAGCGGCGGATACACCACCACTTCACGGGCACCGCCTTGCCGCCATGCATAACTGAAGATCCCAGCCGGATCAGATGTCCGCGCCCAGAGCGGGCCGAGCTGAAATACACCACGCCGCACACACAGCGCCTGTGTGCGCCAATGTTCTTCACCGCCACTCGCGGCCATCACCCGCCGTGTGGCATACCCCGGTAGCGTCGAACGATCGTCGATCTCGAGCCAGAGCAACGGCAGCCGTGACTCACTACGCAGGCGCCACTCCTCCTCGATCACGTCGCCAACCTGTGCCCATGTTGTTGCGATCTGCCGATCGAGTTCGATCCGTGGGCCGAGAAACCGCAGCCAGAGATACGCGGCAAGCACAAACAGCAGGTAGGTATACGCAATGAAGAAGAGCCAGCGATAGGGTGCCAGCAGCGCGATCAGCAACAAGAGCGGGCCAGGGAGCAATGCCCACGGCTGAACCAGCTGCAACCGCCCATCGAGTGTCAGCCCTGCCCGCCAGCGAATGAACAGCAGTATCAGCTGGGCATACACGCCTCGTAGCCATTGCATGGCAGCACTCATGCTTCCCCGCGCCCATTGGATGCCAGGCATGCAATGACCTCATCAACCGTCGGCACGACCGTGTACATGTCGCGATAGCGTGGATGTGCAAAGCCAAGCTCAAACATTGCTTCGAATTGTGACAGTAATGCATCGAAGTAGCCGGCCACATTCAGGATCACAATCGGCTTGTTATGATAGCCGAGCTGCCGCAGGGTAATAATCTCAAGCAACTCTTCGAGCGTGCCGAAGCCACCGGGTAGCGCCACGAATGCTTCAGCCCGATCATCCATGATCTGTTTACGTTCACGCAGCGTCTGCGTCACGATCAGTTCATCCGCCTGAAGATAGCCAACCTCTCGTTCGAGCAGCGTCTGTGGAATTACCCCGATCACATGCCCGCCTGCCGCGTGTGCCGCTGCCGCCAGCATTCCCATCAGGCCGACGCTCCCACCGCCATATACCAGCGGCCAGCCGGCACGCGCCAGTGCATCCCCCAGCATCCGCGCCGTCTGCAGAAATTCATCCGCGACCCGGTTGCTTGATGCACAATACACACAGATATACATCTTCCCGCCCTTTATACCGGTTATGGGTACTTGATCACTCGATCCCCACCCGGATCTGATCACGCCCAGCTGCCTTCGCCCGCAAGAGCGCCGTATCGGCGATGCGCAGTACTGCTTCGCCGGTATCGCCATGATCTGGGTAGGCTGCCAGGCCTACCGAAACACTGATCGAGCCGAGTGGCTGGCCGCGATAAACAACCTCAAGTTGCTTGATCTGGCCACGAAGCGCCTCGGCTCGTTGGATCGTATCGTTGAGTGTGGCATCGGGCAATATAAGGGTAAACTCCTCGCCGCCATAGCGGCAGGCAATATCTTCGCTGCGGATCGAGCGCTGCAGCAACAGGCCGATTTCGCGCAGCAGCAGGTCGCCAGCCAGATGGGTAAAAGTATCGTTGAAACTCTTGAAATGATCCAGATCGAGCATGATGACCCCCAGCGCACTCCGGCTCCGTTCAACCCGCCGGACTTCACGCTCGATCGATTCTTCCATGTAGCGTCGGTTGAAAAGCCCGGTCAGTGGATCACGGATCGCCTGCTGTCGTAACGTTTCACGCAGCTGTACATTCGCCAATGCCAGCGAAAAATGTTCGGCAGCGATGATTGCCAACCCATGAAGATCCGAAAACGTATTCACCGCCCCCCTACCGCTCCCGTCGGCCGGTTGCCGAAGATGCAACAGCCCGAGAATATCGCCCTGCGTAATGAGCGGAATGCACAACGAACCAGACCACTTCAGATTGGGCAGATGGCGACACCGCACACCGGTGCCGCCATCATGCAGCAGATACGGGCGACCACGCCGCAAGCCCCAGCAGTCATCCGGCCCAAACAGCTGTTCGTCGGGTGGCGCATTGCCCCAGAACGCCACTCGTTCAACCTGGCTTTCACTCTGATCCGCCTGCCGTGCATAGAAGGCACCTGATGTACCCGGAAAGAGCTGTGTACCGAATTGTGCAATCACACCATACGCCTCTTCCGGTAGCTGGCATGTCTGCAACCACTCGCCCATCTCGTTCAACATCGTCATTTCGCGAGTGCGCTGCTCGAGGTTGGCGACCCAGTGTTTGAGCTGCGTATTGGCCTGCTGAAGTTCGGCCTCAGCCTCCTTGCGCGGCGTAATGTCACGGGCCGCCGAAATGATCCGGATGCTGCTCTGCGGTGATCTGTCGTTCAATTCGGGCTGCGAGAAGATCTGCATCCAGCAGGTATGGCCGCTACGTGTCGTTATGCGCAGTTCGCACACGTCACTGCGGCCGGCTGTAACGTTCCGCACATGGTCATGCCAGATCGGCTGATCATCAGCGACAACCAGCGCCCCGAGCCCGGCCAGCACACCACTATCGGCGGGATCATACCCTGTCGTTGCTACAAATGCACCGGCAACCCATGTGATCTGCTGGCGCTGAGCGAGATCGACATCGATTGCTACCACAAAATCCGAGATCAAC
>CALLZL010000089.1 GCA_937859575.1 uncultured Chloroflexota bacterium | reverse complement strand
TTCGGTGGGACAAGATTGAGTTGCAATAGCTGTCGAGGTTGAAGTGAGCTTGATCATCGCCCAACGGCATGATCTGCCGATGGAGATCGGCATAGGTATCTGCCCAGCGATCGATCAGCTCAAAGAAATCCGGGTTGGTGTACATTGGGGGTTGGTGGCCACTGAGAATAATATCCGGTCGCCATGCACCGAGCCATGCCGCGCTCTGGGCGTAGCCATCGAGCAGGGCACCATTGCGATAGACATGGTTCTGCGCGATCTGCTTATCTTCCCAACGCGTCAGATCGACCAGCCAGTTTCCCTGGGTATCCTGAAAGAAGTACTGGTCGCCGGTGTGCGCAAAACGCTTGCCATCGGCCTCGAAACCGATCAGGGCTGCAAAACGAGTATGGCCGTTCATGGCACCGAAGTGAAAGGTGTATTCTTCCCACTGCACCGTTTCAGTAAGCGCAATACGGCGATCAATCCGGATCGGTTGCGGCCAGTCGCATGGAAAGCAGTGTGCATCCGGCATCGCCAGCAGATCAGCGAACGGCTCAGCCGCCCAGCATTGGGTACCGAACAGGCGTTGCAGTAGCGGCACGCCACACACATGATCGTCATGAAAATGGCTGATCAACGCCACATCGATACGCTCAACGCCGGTATGGCGTCGTAGTGCATCCAGGCTGTGTATCAATGCCCGCCGGCGATAAGGTTTGCTATAGGCCGGCGCAAGCACACCGCGTGTACTGGGGTAGCCGTAGTCGATCACCAGCGCCTTACCTGATCGGCTGAGAACAAACCAGTTGCGGCTCTCGGTCTGTTTCGTCATCCAGACGTGTGCAGTGACCTGTTCGAGCGGTTCGGTTGCAAGATTGCGAATGGCCGCTGCCTCATCGGGTCGCCCGGCACACAGGCGTGTCAGATTCTGCTGCAGGAGCGCCAGCGCCTGATCGCACGCCACGGTTCCGCTAAGCATTGGCTGCCCCAGGCTCGGGAAGAGCGCCGCCGGGCGCATGGCGCGCAGGTCGGCTACCGACGCATAGGCCGCCACGGCACCACCGAGATCGTTGTAGTTATACTGAAACGGTGCGACACGGGCAACCCGCCCAGGGGAATGGATCGCTTCGCCACAGAAGACCAGCAGCCCGGCCGGATCGGCAACCGCTATGCCGATCTGGTTGATCGTGACACCCGGCAGCGGCATGATCTGCAGTTCGTGGCCAGCCAATGTAAGCTTCTCATAATCGCGCAGCACACCGGCCAATGGGATCGGCTCGATCGGTGCGAAGAGATCCCAGTAGTTGTCATAGATAATATAGGTGTCGCGCTGGCGGAAGTGCTCGGCCGGGTCGCTGAAGATTGCCGCTTCACCCTCGGGCGCGTATACCGGAATGCCCATGTGAGCCGCCCGCGCCGCGCCGGCGCTGTGATCACGAAAGTAGTGGGTACAGAGGAGCGCCGCGGGTGGCTGCGGCAGTTGATCAAGCGCGTCGAGCCACTGGCCGCTACCGGCATTGATCATAATCGCTCCCTGCCGGCCGAGCAGAGCATAGACATTACAGCTATCGTGCCAGACGAGCACCCGATCGGTAAGTTGATGCCATGTCATGGATTACTCCTGTTTGTTGTTCAGCTATCAGCGGTACTCGTGTGCTGATTCATCCCAGTTGATGGGATAGATCGGCTGTGGCAGCTGCCGGTAGGGCAGTGTATCGAGACGCAGGGTGGTTGCACCGGCACTGAGCACCATGAACGCCCGGGCAGCATGCGCGACGAGATCGGGGAAGAGGTACCCGAGTTTTACGACAATGATTCGCGCATGTGCCGGATCGACACCTGCGGCGATCATAGTAGATCGCTCGGTAAATGCGCGCCGCTCGGCAGTGAGGATGATGCGTGCTCCGGCGACCTGCACCACAGCGGTGGTGGCCGGATCGCCAATCAGTTGCTCGACATAGGCCTGCACGACACTTGGCGCACCATGCTGTGGGTTAAGGGTATTGCCGATCGATAGCCTCAGGGTTGCGCCGATGCCGGCTGCCGCACATGCCGCTACCGCCGGAGCATCGGCGATCCCCGCGACCAGCACATCGGTTACATCGGCTGCCAGCAAGCGCTCCAGCAGCAGTGGGCTATCACCTGGCGCCCCAGCAGTCACATTATCGCCTGAGTCCGAGAGATACACCGGTGCCGAATCGCTCGCCAGTGCGGCAGCGATGGCCGCATCGACATCAAGTGCCTCGACGGAATAGCCGAACGCGGCTCGCTCGCGCCAGATCGAATCGGCGAGTGCGGCGGCGTGCTGCTGTGCCAGCGCCGGATCGGATTCGGCCACCACAATCGCGCTCACCGTCGCAAAGGGGCTGTCGGTCCAGGCACAGCCGATCATGATCGAAGCATCGAGCAGGCCGGGAATGGCGGCAATCGCCGGCAACCGGGCATAGAGCGAGCGGGTCGGTTCGACATCGGTTACGGCCGCTTCACCGACAAGCACGAGCGGAAGCTTGACGATTGCCGCCACCGGGCGACTACCGCGTTCAATCGCCTGTGCCAGCAACTGCAGTGCACGCCGCCGTGTCGCCCGCCCGTCGCGGTGCGGTGCGGTGCGATAGGCGGTGAGGATCTGCGCCTGGGCAACGAGCTCAGGGCTGATATTGCCATGCAGGTCGAGGCTGACGGC
>CALLZL010000088.1 GCA_937859575.1 uncultured Chloroflexota bacterium | reverse complement strand
CAGATCTACACTGTGCAGTATTTCGAACGTCGCCGCTTCGAATTCCACCCCGAGAATCAGCCACCCTACCATGTGCTGCTCAGCCTCATGGGGCGTTCGACACTCGAACGGAGCGGCCGCGACTGGAACAGTTTGCCGAAGAATGGTGTGCAGGCCGGCTGCCTCTTCTTCAATGAAACCGGCCAGTCGATCTGCGAACCGTTTCTCAGCTACTGGCGCAACCACGGGCTTGAATTCGACGGCCGGCGCGGCACGAGCCTCGCCGAGAGCCTGGCTCTCTTCGGCCTGCCGATCTCGGCACCCCAGAGCGAAACCCTGGCCGATGGCCGCAGCTATACCGTGCAATGGTTTGAACGCGCCCGCTTTGAAGATCACGGCAGCCAGGGAGTGTTGCTCGGGCTACTCGCCGCCGACCTGGCTCGCGACGCCGGCTGGCGCCCCTGAGGATCAGCCCATATCAGCCGGATCTGATCCCTGCTCACATACTGCTACGGCTTAGCGTAGCAGTATGTGAGTACAATGAACAGATTGTCACCCATGGAATTCTCACAGATGAATGCCTGATCATGGCAGTATGCGATACTCATAATGAAAGGAACGAGCACACACCGACAGGGAGAACGAGATGCCGGCAGTACTCAAAGAAGTAGGGGGGGATTGGGACGCGATCGGGGCACTCGACCCATTCTGGGGAATGACTGGCGAACGAGATAGCCCACCGGATCTTGAGCAGTTTCTTGACAGCGGCGATCGCGAGATCGAACGAGTGCTGATGATCGCAGCTGCGTACCGCCTGCCACAGCAACACAGTGCAGCACTCGATTTCGGATGCGGTGTCGGCCGGCTGACACGCGGCCTACGATCACATTTCGACACCTACCATGGCCTCGACATCTCGCAGCAGATGGTGCAGCATGCCGGTACCATCCATGCCACCCGGGCCGGTTGCAGCTTCAGTGTCAGCAATGATCCGGCCTTAGGGCAGTTTCAGGATGCCGTCTTTGACCTGGTCTATACCAACCTGGTGTTGCAGCATATCCCCGATCGGCAGATCGTACGCAGCTACCTGCACAACTTCCTGCGCATCCTGCGCCCGGGCGGCCTGATCGTCTTTCAACTACCGCATCACGTACGGCTCTGGTATCGGATCCAGCCACGCCGACGCCTGTACAGCACACTACGCCGCATCGGCATCAGCCACGAAACCCTCTTTTCGCGCTTGCGGCTGCATCCCAACCAGATCCATCACATCCCGGCGGCGACGATCGAGCACTGGATCAGCCAATCCGGCGGGCAGATCGTCCAGCGCCAGGTGATCACATCAGAGCATGCACCGCATCAGAGCAGTGTATACTATGTGACACATGCAAGCACAGCGGTTGTGTAGATCAGGGAGGTTCCGGTGTCACTGTTACGTATCACGGTTGGCCCATTCAGCTACCGCGCCCGCTTCGAAGAGCAGGCCGCGCCGGCCACGTGTGCCGCGTTTCGCAAACTGCTGCCCTATCAGCAGCGTATCATCCATGCGCGCTGGAGCGGCGAGGCGTGCTGGATTCCGCTTGGCGATTTCCAGCTTGGCGTCGATTACGAGAATCACACCAGCCACCCCTCACGTGGCGATCTGCTCTTCTACCCCGGCGGCATCAGCGAGACGGAGATACTCTTTCCATACGGAAGCGCCTGCTTCGCCAGTAAAATGGGCCAGCTGGCCGGTAACCACTTCCTGACGATCATCGATGGGCACGAGCAGTTGGCAGCTATGGGTCGCATGGTGCTCTGGGAAGGGGCGCAGCCGATCCGCTTTGAGGCAGACTAGGCGAACCGCACACTATCAGCTTTCTGGCTCTATGGCTGGGTAAACGGCTGCCCGAGTGCAGCCGGGGCCTGCACCGCCAGCCGGTCGAGCAGCCATTGTAATGGCCGGCGTAGTGGATCCGGCAGGCTGCCGACCCAGCGAGCCACTGCCGGGTTAGTGGTACCGTTCACCAGTGCCAGCACGAAGATCATGAGCGCAAACGGTGCCAGCTGGTATACCTGGGTCGGAATACCGGCGAGCAGTTCCGGCGGTGCACCCTGCCAGCGGCTCGCAAGGGTCTGAAGTGTTACAAAAAGATAGCAGCCAATAGCGCCGCGCCATGGATTCCAGCCGCCGAAGATCACGATCGCCAGAGCGATCCAGCCGGTACCGGCCGTATGGCGATAGCTCCAACCCTGCTTCAGATCCAGTGTATAGGCCGCACCGGCGATCCCCACCAATGCCCCACCGAGGATCACATACCAGTAGCGCAGTGCCGTCACATTCGCACCACGGGCAAAGGCCGCCGCCGGTCGCTCGCCGAGGGAGCGCAACAACAACCCCTGGCGTGTACGGGTCAGCACCAGCCAGACGATCGGCACCAGCAGGAAACTGGCGTAGATCACCGGATCATGATTGAAGAAAATCGGCCCGATGATCGGGGTATCGGCCAGCAACGGGATCGGCTGATGCACCACAGCTACTCCCGGCACCCGATTGTATGGATTCCCAAGAAACGACGACAGATCGGTACACAAAAGCGCCAGCACAAATCCAACCGCCGTCTGCGATTGACGCAGTGTCAGACTCACATAGCAGAGTACAGCGGCAACCAGTGCGCCGACGGCGGCCGCAGCCAGGAAGCCAAGCGCCACATTACTCGTGATCAAGCCGACGGCGAAACCGGTCATACCGGCCAGCAGCATCTTGCCGTCGAGCGACAGATTGACCACCCCGGCACGCTCGCTGATCGTCTCGCCCATGGCAGCGATCACGAGCGGCGCGGAACTCGCCAGAATGGCGGCAATATCGATCAACAGTCGCGTCGTATCCACGATGCTATCTCCCCGTCAGGCCACGGGCGATCAGAGC
>CALLZL010000087.1 GCA_937859575.1 uncultured Chloroflexota bacterium | reverse complement strand
TTCAACAGTGCCACCAATGTGCCGAACGTCGAGGTTGAACTCCCGCCGGCACCACCCGCCGAAGATGCGGCGCTGGTGCGGCCACCGGCCAGTGATCCGGCCAACCAGCGCGAAATCTTCTACTTTGTACTGCCCGATCGCTTCGCCAACGGCTCGAATAGTAACGATACCGGCGGCTTTGGTGATGGGGTACTCGATCACGGCTTCAAACCCGACAACTCGAGCTACTTCCATGGCGGCGACCTGGCCGGGTTGCGGGCGAAGATTCCATACCTGAAAGAGTTGGGCGTCACCGCAATCTGGATGACACCGATCTTCAAGAACAAGCCGGTGCAGTGTGACCGGCTCCAGCCTCCATCGGTCAATAGCTGCTCGGCCGGCTACCACGGCTACTGGATCACCGATTTCACCCAGATCGATCCGCACCTCGGCACCAACCAGGAACTGAAAGACCTGATCGGCGATGCCCATAGCCAGGGGATCCGGGTCTTCTTCGATATTATTACCAACCATACCGCCGATGTGATCGACTACGAAGGCGGCGATTACAGCTATGTGTCGCGTGCCGATGCGCCCTACCGCGATGCGGGCGGCAATATCATCGACGACCGCGACTACCTCGATGCCCCGGCGTTCCCGGAGCTCAACCGCTACAGCTTCCCGCGCCGGCCGGTCTTCCGCAGCGCCGCAGATGCCGGCGTCAAGGTGCCGGCATGGCTCAACGACCCGACCATGTACCATAACCGCGGCAATGCCAACTTCGACGGCACCGAGGGTGATGTATACGGCGACTTCGTTGGCCTCGACGGGCTGTTCACCGAGCGGCCGGAAGTCGTCGCCGGGATGATCGACATCTATAAGTTCTGGATCCGCGAATTCGGCATCGACGGCTTCCGTGTCGATACCGTCAAGCATGTCAACAATGAGTTCTGGCAGAAGTTCGTCCCCGCGATCCGCAGCTATGCTGCCGATCTGGGCAAACCGGAGTTCTTTATCTTCGGCGAAGTCTTCAGCGGCGACCCGGCCTACCTGGCGAGTTTTACCCGCGAGGCGGCCTTCCCGGCGGTGCTCGACTTCGACTTCAACTATTCGGTGGGTGATTTTGCCGTCGGTAGCCGTGGGCCGGATCGACTACAGGGACTGTTCCGCGGCGACGACTACTACACCACGCCGGATCAGAACGCCTACAACCTGCCGACCTTCCTCGGCAATCATGATGTTGGGCGCATCGGCAATCGCATGCGCACACCACAGGATGCCGCCGATGCCGATCGCGTGGCACGCATGACCCTCGGCTACGGCCTGATGTTTACCGCCCGTGGCGTACCAATCATCTACTATGGCGACGAACAGGGCTTCACCGGCGACGGCGGCGATAAAGATGCGCGCCAGAATATGTTCCCCAGCCAGGTGGCGAGCTATAACGACGATAATTTGATCGGCACTAACGCCACCACGGCCGACGACAACTTCGACACGACCCACCCGCTATACCAGCGGCTGAAGCAACTAGCGGCACTGCGCACGGCCCACCCGGCACTGCAAACCGGCCACCAGATCGAACGGCTGGTGCAGGGCGGTAATGCCGGTGTCTACGCCTTCTCGCGTATCGACCGCAACCAGAAGATCGAATACATTGTGGCGCTCAACAATGCCACCGGTTCACGCAATGTATCGATCCAGACCTTTGCACCGGCCGGAACAAATTTCCATGCAATCTACGGCGCAAGCGGCACCAGCAGCACCGATGGTGCCGGCCAACTCGCGCTGAGCGTTCCACGCCTCGGCATGGTTGTCTATAAGCAGGCAAGTGCCGCAGCGGCACCGGGCGGCAGCGGCGGCTACGGCCCGCTGGTGACGATCAGTGCCCCGGCGAATGGGGCAACCGTCGATCGCGGTATGCTCGAAGTTGCCACCAATGTACTCGGCAACGCCATGACCGAAGTCTCGTTCTGGGTCAGCGTCAACGGCGGCACCTACGAGTATCTCGGCACCGACACCAACGCACCCTATCGCATCTTCTACGACACCAGCGATCTGCCGGGCGGCACGGCGCTACGCTTCAAGGCCGTCACGACCAACGTGCTCGGGCCGGCGGGCAACTTCTACTCGGCCACGACCGCCGTCACCACCGCGACGCCACCGCTCTGCACCGTGCAGTACCAGTTTGCCATTGTGCATTACCAGCGTGCCGACGGCAACTACGACGGCTGGACACTCTACCCGTTCGGGGCAGGGGTGGCCGGCAGCTACGATTACAAGAGCGGCTCGATCCCATTTATCGGGCGTACCAACTATGGTGCCTTCGCCTGGATACCGCTCAGCGATCCGACCCAGCCGGTCGGCATGGTGATCCACAACAACTCCAGCGGCAGCGACATCAAAGACCCGGGGCCGGATCTCTTCTTTACCCCCGCCGATACGCCACAGGTCTTTGTGCGTAGCGGCAACGCGAATGTCTACCCGTCGCGCGCTGCTGCCGAAGGGCTCGTCACCTTCCACTACAACCGGCCCGACGGCGACTACAGCAATACGGTGTTGTATGTCTTTGGCGAGGCGTTGGCACAGTCGGAGATCGACACCTTCCCGCTTGATCAGTATCCGGGCAACCGCAGCTTCAGCGGCAGCGACGACTACGGCCGTTTTGTGACGGTACGGGTGAGCGATCCGACGAAGCAACTGGGCTTTATTGTGATCAAGAACGGCACCAAAGATCCCGATGGCGACCGCTTTATTACCCCGGCCATAACCCCCGAGGTGTGGCTGAAGAGCGGCGAGGCGCGGCTCTATGGCTCGCTCAGCGAGGCCGAGAATGTCGTGCGCCTGCGCTATCACCGGCCGGCCGGCGATTACGGCAACTTCGCCAGCAACAACTTCAATGATTTCTGGGGGCTGCATCTCTGGAATGGGACATTAACCCCCAACCCGGAATGGCAGCAACCACTCAAGCCGAACCTGCCGCAAGACAGCTTCGGCATCGGCTTCCGCGTCCCGCTCGTGCCGAACGCCCAGACATGGAACTACATTCTGCATCGCGGCGATACCAAGGATAAAGCAGCCGATCAGTTGCTCATCCTGGGCGAGACGGGCTACGAGATCTGGATTTTGCAGAATATGCCTGGAGACTACCCCTACCTGTTGCCGGTCGAACCCGGCTGTACACTCGGCCAGGGGAACGCAAGCGCCAAGCAACGAGCCCACTGGGTCAGCGAGCAGACGATCGCATGGCCGATCATCGCCAGCCCGGAGCTGAGCTACTCACTGCACTATGCCCCCAATGGCGGCCTGAGCGTGGCCGACGGAGCGGTGCAGGGCGGCTCCAGCCTGCCACTCACCCTCTACCCTGGCGGGCTCAGCAGCGCCGAGGCGCAACGCTTCCCGCACCTGGCCGACCTGACGGCGCTGCGCCTGAATGCCGACCGCGACACGATCAAGCAGATCCTGCGCGGGCAGATCTGGGTTGAAGCACGCAGCCCCGAGACCGGCCTGGTCGAAGTGACCGGCGTGCAGATCCCGGGTGTGCTCGATGATCTGTATGCAACGGCGGCGCGTGGCGTGGCGCTCGGGCCAGACCTACCCGCAGGATGGAATGACCGGCAGCATCCACAGGGGCCAACGCTGCGCCTGTGGGCACCGACAGCCCAGGCGGTACAGGTGCGGCTCTTCGATAGCGCAACCAGCAGCAGCTACCGCAGCGTCGCGCTGAACCGCAACGACGCCAGCGGCGTCTGGTCGGCAACCCTGAGCACTACCGATGTCGGCAGGTTCTATCTGTACGAGGTTGATGTGTTCGTGCCGGCCACCGGCAAGGTTGAAAAGAACCTGGTGACCGACCCATACTCGATCAGCCTGGCGACCAACAGCACCCGTAGCCAGATCGTCGATCTGAACGACCGCGCCTTGCTGCCGCCGGGTTGGAACGGGCTCACCAAGCCGAAGCTCGACAGCTTCGAAGACATTGTGCTGTACGAACTGCATGTGCGCGACTTCAGCATTACCGATCAATCGGTAGCGGCGGCCCAGCGTGGTACCTTCATGGCCTTTACCAATCCCAACAGCAATGGTATGCGCCATCTGCGCCAGCTTGCGGGCGACGGGCTGACCCATGTGCACCTGCTGCCGGCCTTCGATATCGCCACGATTGAAGAAGATGCAAGCAAGCGCACCGAACTGCTCGACCGCTTCGCTGAGCTGCGCAGCTACCCAGGCGACAGCCAGCAGCAGCAGGCGATCAGCCACGCGGTCCGCGACCTCGACGGTTTCAACTGGGGGTATGACCCAT
>CALLZL010000086.1 GCA_937859575.1 uncultured Chloroflexota bacterium | reverse complement strand
ATCGTGCCGACGTTCACGTGCGGTTTGTTGCGCTCAAACTTCTGCTTCGCCATTGCTTGTCCTCGAACTCCTGCTTGTGTGTTTCTGTACGACGATAGACGCCACAACACTTCTTTGTGGAGCCCATGACGAGACTCGAACTCGTGACCTCGTCTTTACCAAAGACGTGCTCTACCGACTGAGCTACATGGGCGGACATCAATAATCAGCGATCAAGCCAACGGTTTCCCGTTAACCTGATCGCTGGCTGCTGGAAACGGGTGGTGGGCCGGGCTGGATTCGAACCAGCGAAGGCGTAAGCCAGCAGATTTACAGTCTGCCCCGGTTGGCCACTTCGGTACCGACCCATCGAACACTACCAATTCGGCAGCGCATTGCATTATACGCAACATGCACTTCACTGTCAAACCAATCGACGTTCTGATCGCCGGGCTCTGGTATAATTTTTCTTTGATGCTTACTGATACGAAGGATGGAATCATGGGGGTGCGCCGACCGGCAATTTCGGCCTTCTTCCCGGCGTTTAACGATGGCGGCACAATCGGCAGCCTGGTTGTGACGACATTGAAGACACTTGCGGAGGTGAGTGACGATTATGAAGTCGTTGTGGTTGAGAACGGCAGTTCGGATTATACCGTTGAGGTGCTCGAAGAATTGGCGCAGCAGTACGAGCATTTCCGCTATTATGCCCATCGTGAACCATTGGGGTATGGCGGTGCCTTACGAGTTGGATTCGCTCGTTGCACCAAAGAGCTGATCTTCTATACCGATGGTGATGCGCAGTATGATCCGCGCGAGATCAAACTCCTGTTGGCGGCGCTTACCGACGAAGTAGAGGTGGTGAATGGCTGGAAGATCGATCGCAGTGATCCGCTGCACCGGATTATTATTGGCCGGGTATATCATCACATCGTAAAATTCATGTTCGGCTTCAAGTTACGCGATGTTGACTGCGATTTCCGATTGATCCGGCGGCATGTTCTTGATACGATAGAACTTGAATCGGATAGCGGCACGATCTGCCTGGAATTGGTGAAGAAGTTGCAGGATGCCGGGTATCGTTTTGCTGAAGTGCCGGTGCATCACTACCATCGCAGCTATGGCAAGAGTCAGTTCTTCAACTTCCCACGGCTCTGGCGCACTGGTGTGCAGCTGATCGAGCTGTGGTGGAAGTTGGTCTGGCGGCGTGAACATATGCGGCGCTAGCCGGCCATGCAACCCATAAGCGAAGGATAGCCCTTATGGATACCTACGAACAGCAGTATCGTGGTGCGAATGTCTTGATCACGGGTGGATTAGGGTTTATCGGGTCAAACCTGGCGCATCGGCTGGTTGCATGTGGTGCTCTGGTCACATTGGTCGACTCACTCATTCCACATTATGGCGGCAATCTGCGTAATATTGCCGGTATCGAAGATCAGGTCACGGTCAATATCGCCGATGTGCGTGACGAACATTCGATGAACTACCTGGTGCAGGGGCGCGATTATCTGTTCAACCTTGCCGGTCAGACGGCGCATCTCGACTCGATGCTCGATCCATATGCCGATCTCGATATCAACTGCCGGGCACAGTTATCGATTCTCGAGGCGTCGCGCAAACAGAATCCGGCGATCCGGATCGTCTACGCATCAACACGCCAGATCTACGGCAAGCCGGACTATCTGCCGGTTGATGAGCGCCACCTGTTACGGCCAACCGATGTAAACGGCATCAACAAGATGGCCGGCGAGTGGTATCACATTCTGTATAACAACGTGTACGATATCCGTGCGTGTGCCTTGCGCTTCACCAACACCATCGGGCCACGCATGCGGGTCAAGGATGCCCGGCAGACGTTCCTCGGCATCTGGATCAGGCGTCTGCTTGATGGCGAGCCGATCCAGGTCTTCGGCGACGGCATGCAGATACGCGATTTCAACTATGTCGATGATGCCGTCGATGCATTGCTGATGGCGGGTGCAGCAGACGGTGCCAATGGGCAGATCTTTAATCTCGGCAGTGATGAAACGATCAATCTGCGTGATCTCGCCGCTCTGCTGATCGATATCCATGGTAGTGGTGAATGTGAGATCGTGCCCTTCCCACCCGAGCGGAAGGCGATTGATATCGGCGATTATTATGCGGATTATCGCCTGATACGCGGCCGGCTTGGCTGGTATCCGCAGGTGTCGCTGCGCGAAGGGCTGCGCCGCACACTCGAATTCTATCGCGCAGAGCGGGCACACTACTGGTGAGTGTTTGTCGGCCCCTGTACAGCAGCGATCGGGTCATGTGTGTGTGATGCGGCCAATCGGCATCACAGCAACACAGAAGAGGAGTACGCGTGACACACATACAGGTTCCATTTGGGGATCTCAAGCGGCAACATACCGCACTTGCCGACGAAATCGCCGCTACGATGGCACGTGTCGTCGCAAGTGGCTGGTATATTCTCGGGCCGGAGGTGCAGGCGTTTGAAGCGCAGTTCGCCGAATTCTGCAGTGTACGACACTGTATTGGGGTCGGCAATGGCACCGAGGCGCTCCAGCTCGCCATGACGGCGCTTGGTATCGGGCCGGGCGATGAAGTGATTACGGTTGCGAATGCAGCGATCTACGAAGCGATTACAGCGGTAGCGATCGGTGCCACACCCGTCTTTGTCGATGTCGATGCCGACAGCCATACCATGGATCCGTCGCTGATCGAGCGGGCGATCACGCCGCGAACACAGGCAATCATTCCGGTACATTTGTATGGCCGCATGGCCGATATGGATGCCATTATGGCGGTGGCGACGCGCCCTTGCAAAACGGGGGTCCGGGGGTTGTGCCCCGCGCCCCGGGCCACCCCGGGCCGCCGGC
>CALLZL010000085.1 GCA_937859575.1 uncultured Chloroflexota bacterium | reverse complement strand
CCCACACCCCGCCGCCGCGGGCCCCCCCAAGCCCCAACCCCCCCCCCCCTCCCGATCAGCTCTCGCTCTTCGAAGCACCGCCGCATCCGGTGCTCGAACTGCTGCGCCGTATGGAGATCAACGAATTAACACCGCTCGAAGCACTCAATCGGCTCTCTGAGCTGCAGCGTGCCGTACGCAGCCTGTAAGGAACCACATAGAATGTACAACACCAGGCCACTGCAGGTCATCAATGCTGTCGCACCGATCCGCATCTGCGATATCGGCGGCTGGACGGACACCTGGTTTGCCGGGCATGGCACTATTCTCAATCTCGGCGTGTATCCGTATGTCGAAGTGCAGATCGCCCTGTTCCCACGCACCGCCCGCCATGATCGCATCACTCTGCATGCCGAAAACTATGGTGATCGTTATGTGATCGACCCGGCGCAGTCGATCGTGCCGCGCCATCCGCTGCTTGAAGCTGCAATCGCCGAACTGCCGCCGCCCGCTGAGCTTGCCATCGAACTTACCATTCACTCCGAAGTGCCGGCTGGCTGCTCGACCGGCACCTCGGCTGCCGTTTGTGTGGCCCTGATCGGCGCACTTGATGCACTGACCCCCGGCCGGCTCACTGCTCACGAGATCGCCTATGCCGCCCATCGGGTCGAAACGCAACGCCTCGGCCTGCAGAGCGGCATTCAGGATCAACTCTGCTCGGCGTATGGTGGTGTCAACTTCATCGAGATGTACACCTACCCGACCGCCAGTGTCTCACCGATTCAGATTCCCAATACGACCTGGTGGGAACTCGAACGCCGCCTGGCGCTCATCTTTCTTGGTCGCGCCCATAGCTCCTCGGATGTCCACGAGCAGGTGATCGCCGGCCTCGAAGCCGAAGGCGGCAGTTCGCCACAGCTGGTACCGCTGCGCACTGCCGCCCGTGCCGCCCGCGACGCACTCTACGCTGCCGATTTTAGCGCCTTCGGCCGCGCCATGGCCGAAAATACCGCAGCGCAGCGCGCCCTGCATCCGGCACTGGTCGGCCCTGATGCCGAACGAGTGATCGCAATCGCCCGCGAGTATGGCGCAGTCGGCTGGAAGGTGAATGGGGCCGGTGGTGATGGCGGCTCCGTCACCCTTCTCTGCGAATCCTCTACCAGCGACAAGCGTCGTATGCTGCGGGCCATCGCAGCTGCCGATCCACTGTATCAGCCTATTCCGATCTACCTCAGCCGCACCGGCCTGCGCGTCTGGCATGCCTAGTTCGTCCTAATAGATCCACGGAATAAGCTTCTTCACCCGCTGCGCATACCCTTCATACTCGGGGAACTTCTGCCGCAGCCAGATCTCTTCACGCGCCGCCTTCTGGTCGATAAACACTGCCAGGATCAGTGCCAGCACCAGCCCCGGCGTTGAAGCGCGGACCAGCGCCAACCCGAGTGCCATAAGCAGTACCCCACTGTAGATCGGGTGCCGCGTCAGTGTATAGACTCCATGCGTCACGAGTGTGCCGTCACCCTTTGGCCGTGGAAAGATCGTCAGATTGCCTCCGAGTTGTAAGGCACTCACACCACTCAGCACACTCCCCAGCAGGCCACACAAGATCCCGGCCACCAACCCGGCCTGCTCGGCCCAGCCCGGCCAGGCACCCAGACTCGGCACCAGCGCAATTGCTGCAAACAGCACCAGCTGCACTACGACCCATCCTGTACCACGCCCACCATTCATGACTACCCCACCAAAACTGCTCATTGGGAACCGCCGGGCTTTCGCCTGTGCGGTATGCCGACTAATACGTCACACGAACCGTCGTTCCAAGCGGTGCCCATTCGTACAGCCAGGCCGCCGAACGTACCGGCAGGTTTACGCAGCCGTGCGACGGGCGCGCACCGGTGCCGAACAGATTGTGCCAGTAGGTGCCATGGATCGCCACGCCGCCATAGATATACATGACATGCGGTACATTTGGCACAACCCAGGCTTCGCCGTCGGTCACACCACGCATCGTCTGTACCGGTAGCTTGGCATAGACTTTATATGTACCGGTTGGGGTGTTCATGCCATCGCGGCCGGTCGCTACCGGTGCATCGAATACGAGTTGATCCCCTTCATAGGCATACAACCACTGCGAACTCAGGTTCACCAGGATCGATTTGCTCGCCTGCGCGACCGGTGCTCCCGGCGCACGCCGTGCTGGCTGCTCGGCCGGTGCTGCTGCCGGTGGCGGTGGTGCCGGTAGCGGAGTCGCCGTCGGGATCGCCACGCCAAAAGGCGCTACCGTCACCGGGGTGGCTGCAACCACTGTATAGGTAGGGTAGCCGGGATTAGCAATCGGTGCGATGTCGATCCCACGCAGCAATGCCAAGGAACGCCCGAGATCACTCACCACAATCTCGTCGGCGGTAGCAGCGCGATCGGCATGGCGCTCGAGCCGCACACGCTCGAAATACTGCACCTGTCGCTAACCGGTCGCTGCCGGTTCCCACAATGCCTCACTGATCGGTCGACCGAACAACTCC
>CALLZL010000084.1 GCA_937859575.1 uncultured Chloroflexota bacterium | reverse complement strand
AGGCGTTGTACTTCATCCTGGCCACGGCCAAAGAACGAACAGGGATATGAACCGCGGCTGGTATTGCCGCCACGCGCACGCGACATGGGCGTAGTTCCTGTTGACGCTGCCGCCGGCAGCAGACTTACCGCTGCTGCGGCGACATACCGCCGAGATCCTCGCGAGTGAGGATTTCGTCGATAATACCGTACTCTTTGGCCTGCTCGGGATTCATGAACAGGTCACGGTCGAAATCACGTGCGATCCGATCGATCGGCTGACCGGTGTCGGTCGCAAGCAGTTCACGTATCAACTGCTGTTCGCGCAGGAGCTCACGCGCCATGATTTCGACATCGGGGGCATAGCCACGCGCACCACCGCCGGCCGGATGCATATGGATCGTCGAGTGCGGCAGGCTATAGCGCTTGCCGCGCGCTCCTCCTGCGAGAATCGGCGTCGCCATACTGCCGGCCATACCAACGCAAACGGTCGCAACCTGTGGCCGGATCACCTGCATCGTATCGTAGATCGCCAGCCCGGCAGTGATCGAACCACCCGGGCTATTGATATACAGCCAGATATCGCGTTCGGGATCTTCGTGTTCGAGAAACAACAACTGGGCCACGATCAGGTTGGCAATCTGATCTTCGATCGGCGTTCCGAGTAGGATGATGCGCTCTTTCAGCAGGCGCGAATAGATATCGAAGGCACGCTCGCCACGATTGGTGCTCTCGACAACCATCGGAATGAGCGCTTCGGGGCGTGGTGATTGCCAGTTGGCCTGAAATGACGAGATCCAGTTCATCTCCATCTCCATTCTCGTGTGATACAAACGGCTCGCTGCAGCACCCGCAACGAGCCGCCGGAATATCAGGCCGGTCGTTCGTCGGAAGCGGCGTCGGTAGCCGTATCAGCTGCTTCTTCGGTTGCAGCCTCTTCCTCGGCGATTGTTTCAGCTGCAGCCTCTTCTTCTTCTACCCCTGCGGCATCATGATCGGATGCAGCCGATGCTTCATCACTTGCCTCGGGCTCTTCAAGCGGCGTATAGCTGCCATCGGAAGCGATTTCGAGGATACGGCGGCGCAGCTTCCGATCAAGCGCCTGATTACCAGCCGTAACGGCAAGCTGTTCGCCCAGCAGGGTACGCAACCGCTCGCGCTGCTCGGCATCATACTCTTTGAGGATAGTATTCAACGCAGCGGTGATCTCATCCACCTCGACGCGCAGCTCTTCAGCACGTACCAGTTCGCCGAGCGCGAGTGTATTGAGCAGACGCTGCTCAGCCTCGGGCTTCAGATTTGCCAGCAGATCTTCACGCTTGACGCCCTGCATTTCATAGACTTGCTCGGGCTTCACGCCATAGCGTGAGTATTCACTCTCGCGCTCCTGCAGCATGCGATCCGCTTCACGCTCGACCAATACATCCGGAATATCGAACTGCGTCTGGGCAACCAGCTGTTCGATATAGCTGTTAACCGCCTTCTGTTCGGCGTTCTGCCGTGCTGCTTGCAGCAGCTCCTGCTGCGTCTTCGTGCGCAGTTCGTCGAGGGTGCCGTCGAACTCTTCGAGGGTAGGCAGTTCTTCCCAATCCGGCAGCAGGCGTTCCTGGATCTTGAGGATGCGGGCCGCAAACGAGACCTCTTTGCCCGCGACCTTTTCGTTCGGGTGATCCTCGGGCATGTGTGAAAGTATCAGCAGCGCCTGGTCGATCGACTGCCCAACCAGCCCTTCAAACAGGCCGGCTGCAAGCCGATTCGGCTCAAGCACCAGCGTTGTCGGGCGCAACGGCTCGTCGGGGTCACGCTCATCAACCGGCTGCCCATCCACGAAGGCTTCGAGCTCGACTTCAAGCTGATCGCCTTCCTGAGCCGGGCGTGGCTCTTCGAGATCACGCAGTACGGCATGCCGATCAAGGCGTGCCTTCATCGCCTGCTCGAGATCCTCGTCATTGACATCATCGATCTCGACGGCGGCACGAATCGCGCGATAATCGGGCAATGTGACCGTCGGCTCGACCGGAATGTTGACTACAAACTGAAATGGTTCGGTATCGAACTGAACCCTATCAAGCGCCGGCTGGCCGATCGGTTCGATCTTCTCCTGCTCGAGTGCCTCCCGAAATGATCGATTGATCAGATCGTCGGTGGCTTCATCAAGCAGGGCAGGGCGGCCAAAATAGTTTTCGACGATAAAACGGGGCGCTTTTCCTTTGCGGAAACCTGGAATGGCATATTTCTGCGAAAGCCGCCGTGCGGCGCGATCGAGCCCTTTTTCAACCTGTTCGCGTTCTAGCTCAATTGTCAGCGCCAACAGGCTACGCGGCAGTTTTTCGGTCGTAACCTTCACCGAGAGTGCTCCATTCTGAACTGTATCGAATGCGCAAGTCTCGCTATTATAGCATGAACTTTCGTCTTGAGGGATTCCGCGCTATACTGAACAGAGCTTCATATAATATGCTTGCCTTTGAGCTGCAGCCACCCGCGCCGGTAACCGGGGGGATGTATGGAAGTCGAAGCAAAGTACGCGATCGATGATGCAGGCTGGCAACTCGTGCCGACGCTACGCACCGTCGGGGCATTTACGCTGGTCGCAGCACCAATGCCCGAGCAGCAGCAGAATATCTACTTTGATACACCGGCGTATGCGTTGCGTGCGGCTGGGTATGGGTTGCGCTTACGCATGATCGGTGATCGCCGCATTGCAACCCTCAAAGGGCCGGCACACATTCGTAACGGCATCCACGAACGAAGCGAATGGGAGATCGATGTTGCTACCGATCAGCCGGCATCGTGGCCGGCGGGTGATCTTCGCAATCGGGCACTGGCGCTGGCACAGGGGGGCGAACTTCGGCCCATTCTAACGATCACAACCCAGCGGCGGCATCTGTATGCATGGCATGCTCAACGGCAGATTGCCGAGATCAGCCTTGATGATGCATGTATCAGTGTCGCAGGGCACGAAGAGCGATTTCGCGAGCTAGAGGCCGAGTTGTTGCCGGATGCACCGCGTGAACTATTTGATGCGTTCGTGCACGCCCTTGGGGAAGTGCTGACACTGACGCCCCAATCTATCAGTAAACTGGCGCGAGGATTCGTACTACTCGATCAGATGCGCCCTGCTGCGCAGAGGTAGGCCATGGTACAACGTGAGCATGAACAGACAGAGCTGATCGCCGAAACGATCCGCCGCTTGCCGGAGCTAGTGGTGTATGTGTTCGATCAGACACGATCGGCACACCGTCTGCAACCGGAGGTTCGCCGAATCGCCTGGCATGCAGCACTGGCAACCGCAGCTGCAACCACGCAGGGCAACGGCATGCGGCAGGCACGCGATCTGCTCCTCGACACATCCATCGATGGTCTTGCGCCCCGCGAACAGGCGCTGGCAGCCGGTGCAGCACTGGCACAGCGCGGCAAACAGCGTATGCGTCGCGATCCTGCGAGCCTGCGCCTATCGCGACGCGAGCGTGGGCTGGTGCGCCGCCTGGCAGCCATTCTACGCCTGAGCAGTGATCTGAGCGCAGGCGGTCATTGCGCTGTCATGGCAGATCGCCAGGGAACCATAGTACGGCTTGATGATCCATCCACAGTATCGGCAGCGACCATTGCGCTCTGGCAAGCGGCAATCGGCCCGCTGCAGCTTGCGGTGCTCGACGGCGATCCCCTGCCACTGGCGCTTGGCGATCTGCCGCTGAGTGATCTGCCGCAGATCCCGCACGAGAGCCTGCAGGCCGATGAATTGCTGGCCGAAGGGGCTCGCAGGCAACTGCGCCGCATGTTCGAGCGGATGCTCGCACGCGAAGCCGGGGCAACGAGTGGCGACGACATCGAAGATGTTCATCAGATGCGGGTCGCGATCCGCCGTCTGCGTGCATCACTGCAGGTTGTTGAGCCGGCCTATGATGAGAAACTCGTGCGCGAATTCCGCCGCGCACTGCGCCGGCTCGCACTGGCACTCGGCGATGTGCGTGATTGGGATGTGTTTGCTGCGGCCGTTGCCCAGTATCATGCACAGGCTTCTGCCGAAGAGCAGCCAACCCTGGAACCATTAGCAACCGCCGTAGACCATCAGCGCTCTCTGGCGCGTCGCGAACTGCTGCGTGCCTTCAAGAGCGATCGCTACAAGGCATTCAAACAGTCGTTTGCCCATTTTCTAACAACCCCTGGTGCCGGTATTCGGGCCTCAGCACCGGCAGCCGCACCACTGCTGGTGCGCAATATGGCCGGTAGTGCGATCTGGTCGCGCTATGAGCAGTGGCGCGCCTTCGAGCCACTGATCGAGACGGCAACTGATGCGCAGCTCCACCAGGCGCGCATCGCCGGCAAGCGGCTGCGCTACACCCTCGAGTTCTTTACCGATATTCTCGGCCCGAAGCTTGATGCGGCGCTGACGCCGCTGGCGGAACTACAAGAGCTGCTCGGTACCATGCAGGATGAAACGACGGCGCGTGAACGGATCAGTGGGCTGGGGCTGGCCAATGATCCCGGAGCTGCCGGATTTGCCGCATGGCAGGTCAGCGCACGTAATAGCCAGGCTGCCGGGCTTCAACGTGCGTGGGCGAGAGTCTCCGGCGCAACCTATCGGCGGCGGCTATGGGAGATGATCACGCGCCTGTGAGCCTGATCGATCGTGTACAACAGTATCTGCGTACCGCAGCACGATCGCAGTACCAGGCGATCGCTGTTGCGCCATACACACTGTTCATCAATCCACGCGATCTGTTGACCTACCAGAACTATGCGATTCCCGATGAGCCGGTGCAGGGCGATCAGCAGGCGACACTGGCACAGGTGAAGCAGGCCTTCGCCACACGGGCCAGGCGGGCGCGGTTTGAGTTTGTACGCGAGTATGCCGAAGCTTTGCCGGCACAGTTGATCAGCACCGGCTTTGTGGAAGAAGGCAGCTACCCGCTACTGATATGCACCCCGGGAAACCTGTGTATACCGGCCATACCGGCCGATCTATCGTTCGTCGTCTACGACGACCAGGCCCCGGCTGAAGCGCTCCTGCTGACTCTTATGATCAACGAGCAGGGGTTTAACGAAGCGGATGCCGCCAGTTTCAGCCGCGATGATATCGAGCGTTTTCGCGGTGTTATCCGTGGTGGGCGTGCGTTCGTTGCACTGCTTGACGATCAGCCGGTTGCCTCCGGCATGTTCAACAAACCACACAACGGGCTGTGTGAACTCGTCGGCATTACCACCCTCAGCGCATTCCGTGGGCGAGGCATCGCCGCAGCCCTCACCGCCTGGATGACGCAGTACGCCTTTGCACTTGGTGTCGAGCTGACATTCCTCAGTGCTGCCGACGAACACGCCACGCGGGTGTATGAGCGTGTTGGCTACCGGCGGCAGGCGACGCTGGTCGCCTATGTGGTGCCACCATTCTATAGCCAGGTGCAAAAAGATTGATCATATCATTGGGACCGCATCTTGCGCGCATGCGGGCGGGACGCCTACGCTCCCAGGATGCGGATGGCTCAAGATTGTTGCACTAGCTATAGTGCGACGTGCAACACCATTGAATTATCCGCATCTTGCGCGTTCCGGCCATCAACGGTTCCGCAGCGGGCTATTGGCTTCAGCAGCGGGCTATGCTGTGCTGTGCCGGCCTACCCCGCGCAGTTCGATCACATGCTCGATCGGAGTCCGGAACGTCAGCAGAACCCGTACATGATCGGGAGCATCTTCGGCGTGTCGCATGTTCCAGGTACGGTGAGCATCAGCCCCTGGCCCGACCCGAATCGCATGATGACCATAGCGCATGACGCCATACCCGCGCCGCAGGAAGAAGATCTGCCCGGCGTGTGGTTGAACACAGGTATCGTCGGTCTCCCAGATCCCACCGGGGGGGAAATCAAGCGCGACCTGAGCCGTCACCCGATCGAGCCCGGCAAGCGTGCGGTAGTGCAGATCCAGCCCACCGGGCACCTCACACACCAGCAGTTCACTTTCACAGGCCGGCACCGGCCGCAAGCCACGTTCTGCCATGGTCGTATCCCATGCATGCGGTGCTACCGGCCGGCCTAGCGGGAGTTCATAGGCCGGCCGGCGCGGGTTCGTGCGCCCGGCCGAGTGCAGCCGTACACCACCCTCGATGGTTTCGAGCGTTTCGGCAACAAACCGGCCGACACCAAAATAGGTCTGGCTAATTTTGATACTGCTCAGCTCGGCGCTCCCATAGCAGAAGGTCAGCAAGCGGCTTGTATCGCGAAATGCTGCGGCACTCAATGCGCCGCGGCGGATGCGCCAGATGCCGTTATGCGGCAACAGCAGCGTGAAGTTGTCGGGCAGAGCAGGAGGCACTGCCGGCGGATCACCATCCCTAAGCATCTGGTAAGCCAGCCAGATCAACTCGCCAAGCTGTGGCCGATCGGCGGTGTGCCAGAGCATATGAGCTGCCGCAAGGCAGGCTGGATCGCCGGTCTGCATGGCATACTGCAGATAGCATGCTGCCAGTCCGAGCGGCACCCGGCGCAGGCCGTAATCCTGCCGGCGTGAAAGCCCGGTTTCGGCAGTCCCGTCGGCATGCAACAACTGCAGATTGAGCAGTAAGTTGCGCCCGGCCGCCTCGATCGCCCCCGGTGCATGGCATGTCGCGGCGAGCAACAACAACGACCGGTTGGTGACGGCATCATAGACGCCGACGCTACGTTCGAGGAACATCCCTTCGCTATCGATATCGAACCCTTCGGCCAGGTAGGCATCGCGGGTTGCGGCAACCGGAAGATCGGGCAGCAGAGCACCGGCCTGCGCCAGCGCCGAAGCGATCACCCAGCGGTGGTTGGGGGTATGGAAGCCGCCATCGGCGATAATACCGCCAACGGCACGCCGAACGAAATTCTCGAGTCGCTGTAACAGGCCGGCCCATGCCGCGTGATTGCGCTGCGGCTGTGCGAGCTCAAGCACAGTACAGAGTGCTTGCACCGCAAAACCGGTATCCGGGCTTGAATCGTAGTTGGTTGAGATCAGATCGATCAGGCCACTCGGCCGCTGATCGCGCACGATAAAATCGGCCGCGAGTGTTGCTCGCTCGAGCAGTGCAGCAACATCGACACCGGCCGGGGCATAACCACGGGTATGCGCCAGTGCCAGTTGCGCACATGCGACAATCAACGGCACACTGGCACCATGGCTGGCGTCGGGCAGGCCGCTCTCGTCAGCAACCAATGCTCCATGGTCGGGATGCGCCGGATCGATAATCTGGCGCGGCAATGCGTCGGCAAGCGCATCGGCAAGCACGGCCAGCACATGCGTGGTCGTCAGCGAAGCCTGGATCCGCATAGATATCTTTCTGCTGCAAGGCACGGCAGCGTCATGTGTCAGCGCGGGATGAAATCGGTCGCGGCATCGACCGAGCGCACGAACGCGGCGATCAGATGGGCAGCATGTTCCACATCGCTCAACTGGATCATCTCGTTCGGGGAATGCATATAGCGATTGGGGATGGAGACGACTCCGGAGGCAATACCGGCACGCGAGCGATTGATCGCATCGGCATCGGTCCCGCTCGAACCAGGAGAAGCCGATACCGTATAGGGGATATTATGCGCCTCGGCAGCGGCGAGCAGCATCTCGAAGATCACCGGGCTTGCTGATCCGCCACGCGCCAGGTTCGGCCCGCTACCAAGTTTTACGTAACCATGTACTTTACGCTCAGCAGTCGGATGATCGGTCGCGAATGTCACATCAACCGCAATTGCCGCCAGCGGATCAAAACCAAATGCCGCCGTATACGCCCCGGCAAAGCTCGTCTCTTCGTGCGCGGTTGCCACCGCTGCAACCGTTGCGAACGGGCGATCGGCCGCCAACAAGCGCAGCGCTTCGAGCACAGTAAACGCGCCGATACGGTTGTCGATGCTCCGCGACACAACCCGGCCATGCGGGAAATCGAGCGGTGCAGCATCGATCACGCCAACCGTGCCGATGCGTACCTGCTCCTCGGCCTCGGCGCGGCTAGCGACACCAATATCGAGCCAGAGATCCTGCATTTTGCTGGCACGCTCACGATCCTCGGCTTTCATCAGATGGATCGGCTTCTTGCCAATCACGCCAATCACATCACCATGCCGACCAATCAGGCGCACCCGTTGCCCAACCAGTACCTGCGGATCCCAACCACCGATCCCAACCAGCGAGAGGAAGCCGTCGTCGTCGATATAGCTGACCATCAGGCCAATCTCATCGATATGCCCGGCCAGCAAGATCCGGGTCGGGCCACCGTGCAGCACGGCAAACGAGTTGCCACGAACATCGGCGCGAACCTCATCGGCAAAACTTCCTGCTTCCTCCCGCCAGATACGTGCCGCCGCTATTTCATCGCCCGATGGTGCCGGCGTCGCCAGCAGTCGCTTCAAAAAGGTGAGCGAACGCTCTTCCATGCCTGTTCCTTATGCTTACTACAATACACCTGATGCACGAATTCCATTTTAGCGCAGCGTCTGAAGAGTGATTGGTGGGGTTGCGATCTGGGCCTGGGCCTGCGAAAAAGCCTCGTTGGCACGACGAATCGCACTACTTGCGTCGTCCATGGTGAGGGCAGCGCGATTGGCGAGTTGGATCTGGAAGCTACTATAGAAGCTCACCATATCATCGAGGGCGTGTTGTTCCTGTTCCAGAGCTGCAAGATACAGCAGATGCGCCTGTTCGAGGCCTGGTGGTGGATCGAGGGCACTGATGATACTATGTGCCTGCGCCAGAGTTTCGCCGAGCCGGCGTGCAACCGATGCATGGCCGATCGATGTTCCGCCCGGCTGGCTGGTTGCATTGCGATACGATTGCACCGCCACACGCAGTTCGGCCCGCGGAACATCAATGGCACTCAGGTAGGCCAGCACTTCGGCATCACGAATCGCCGCCGGATCCGGCTGCAGTATCGTCGCCGTTACGGCTACCGGGGCAATCACTTCCTGTGTCTCGGGGGCAGCGGCCATTGCATCGGCAATAAGCACCGTATTGCGATCGATGGCAGTGCGAAGCAGCATATTGAGTGCGAGCGTCAGTACCAGCAACACCAGCGGTGCCGCCCAGAAGATCAGCCGGACACGGCTCAACTCGCGGCGCGAACGCCGCCAGTTCACCCACCACGATTCGCCATGCTGACGCCGATAGAGTTCGGTGGCGCTACTGTTGCGCTGTGGCAATACCTGCCGCGCTCGCTGCCACCATGGGGGCGGCGGCGTTGCTTCGTCGGCAGCAGAGGCAGCCGGCTCGGGTACGGCCGGCTCGGGCACGGACGCCTGTGCCCGTTCTTCAAGCCAGGCTAACCCACGCCGCGCCCGCTCGTTCGCCGGATTCAAGGTCAGCACCGTGCGCAGGCAGAAAGCAATCTCTTGCGGGTTGTCGATCACCCCCGAGAGCCAGAGCCAGCCCTGTTCGTGCTGCGGATCGAGCTGCACGGTACGCGAAAGCAGCCCGGCCGCCAGGCGACGTTGCCCACTGCGGGCGGCGGCGACGCCTCGTTCGAACATGCGCGCCGCTTCACGTTCATTGGCTTTGATTGCAGTATCTGCCATGGGTTTTAGTGCTCCGGCAAGAACTGATTCAACACCCGCTGTGACTCAAATGGATCTTCAACCAGCCGCGCCCGAATCGTATCCCACTTCTTAGGATCTTCGCCCCCAAGACGCCAGATCGCGATTCCGGCAAGATCAAGTTGCTGTACCAGCCGCAGCTTGGCATCGAGCCCGCTGCTGGTAGCAAACCATGCCGTACGCCGGCCACTACTGCGCGTCGAATAGGTGATCCAGTTCTCTTGTACCAGGCCGTTCTCGTTGCGCTCCATCAGGTTGACATCGAGATCATAGGTGCGAATGATTTCATCGATCATGGCCCATGTCTGGCCAACAGCCGTGCCGCCACCGGTCGGCCAGTTATAGCCGTAGAACGGCACACCGATCACCACTTTTGCCGGATCAACGACCGTCTTGGCGTATTCCGCCACCTGGTTGACCCAATAGACCGGAGCAACCGGGCCGGGGCCGCCGCCACGCCAGTGATAATCGTAGGTCATGATACGCAGGCGATCGACCACCTGGCCGATAGCCACCCAATCCTGGTAGCCGCCAAGGCCGCAGTAGTCGCATGCTTTGGCATGCACCGCCACCGTCAGCAACTTGCTCTGGGCATGCAACGCATCGGCAAGTTCGACGATAAACGCAGTATATGGTTCGCGCATGCTTGTCGCCAGCGACTCGTAGTCGATATCGATCCCATCGTAGTTGTAGGTCAACACCTCATCGACGATCCGGGCAATATGGCGGCTCCGCAAGGTTGGGCTGCGCAAAATACCGGGCACCGGGTCGGCACTGCTCACGACATTATGGATGGTAGGAATAACCAGCACATTCTTACTGCGTGCAAGCTCGATCAGGGTCTGATCGCGGGCTTCGCGCCCAAATGCCAGGCCGCCGCTGCTGGTAGGCGTATACCAGAACGGGCTGATCTCATCGAGAATATCGGCATTGGCCTCGAACGAAGCACGATTTTCCGAGCCGAACGAATTCGGCAGCCAGGCGGCAATATAACGCCCGGTCTTCGGGTGGAATGCTGCTGGGCGCGATGGCACCTCGACAACCAGCGCGGCAGCTGCAGGAGGAATAGCCGTCGGCACAACGACACGCGGAGTCGCGGTGGGGGCGGCCGTTGGAACGACTGCCGGAGTTGGTATCACCGGCGGAGTAGTTGCTTCGCGGGCGAGGCCGATTGTATCTGCCACCAGTGCTGCCCAGACCCCCAGTGCGGTGAGGTAGATCAACCCGCGCAGCGCCCGTGGAATAAACGAAACTACCTGTTGCATAGCACTTCCGCGCTGTATCCGGCTTTAGTAGGCATCGAGCTCGTGCAATCGATCATCGCTGATACCGAAAAAATGCGCCAGCTCATGCAACACCGTTCGGCGAATCTGCTCACGCAGCTCGGTGCGATTCGGAAAGTCGCGCTCGAGCGGGATGCGAAAGATCGTAATCGTGTCGGGAAGTTGCAGCCCATCGCCACTACGCTCGGTGAGCGGCACACCCTCGTAGAGGCCGTATAGCGTCTGCCAGGGTTTGAGCCCCAGCATACGCCGCTGCTCACGCGACGGCTTGGGTGCCACACAGATCTCAACTGTGTCGAGGTATTGTTGAAACTCATCCGGTAGTTCGTCGACGACTGCCGCGACGGTTGCAAGAAACGGATCGGATTCCATACCACGCTACACTCCTCATTCACGCTGAATTATATGCGTGATATTTAGAAGGTGTCAAGCGTTTTGATAAAGATCTACGCACATACGACGTGAAAACAAGGATTCTACGGTGTACAGTTTCGGTGGCGGCGCCTATGCTCTCATCAGCACGATACAGCAGCGGGCATACACGCACGACGTAGCTCGACGCATGTGCAGCACGAGAATCAGCGCCGAGTAGGCTAGGAGGTTACCGATGGGGGTGGATCAGAGAGAATCTCGGCCAGCCGCGAAAGGCCCCGATGCTGAAGCGCCTTGATCGAACCGACCGAGCGACCAAGCGAGGCGGCAACTTCGGCCAGGCTACGATCCTGATCGAAGCGCAAATGCAATACCGTGCGCTGGTCGTGGGTCAGCGCCCGCATAATATGCAGGATCTCGCGGTAGGCAATGCGACTGATCACGGCATCATCAGGAGGTTCGAGCGAACGCATGTTGGTTTCGTCGAGCGGTACCGCCGGGCGGCGGCGTGTATAGCGCAAGACATCCATCGAACGGGCGAAGGCGATCCGATACAACCACGCCGAAAACGGCCAGCCACGATCCTCATAGCGATCCAGATCCTCGATCACTTTCACGAAGACATCGTTACAGACATCCTCAGCCAGTTGCGGATCACCGATACGCGCCGCAATATAGCGGCGCAACTGTGGGGCATAGCGTTCGTAGAGCGCACCAATCGCATCGGCGGAGCCGGCTTTGGCACGCTCAATCAATTCTGCTTCGCTCATCGAGCGCCTGTCGTGCGCGATATTCGGTGTCGTCCCTTCATCGCTCCTGTGGTACACCGTCATAGCTGCGCCTTCACGATCTGCCTCTCGCAATGGATATCTCAACTGTACGGTGATCAGATGACATGTTGGTGAGCATAGCTCGATACTCTTTGGATGAAGGCACTTGGCTCGATTCCTTACTCTGAAGCCTGAAAACACCTCTTCGCCATTGACAGTGCCGCCCCGGCAATTACGAGATGACATGTTCGATGGACTACGACACACACCCGTAATAACAAAACGGTCACGCCACGGCAGAGGTAGAGCCGGCCTGGCCTGGCAGCAACCAAAGTACGGTGGTGTGCGCGATTCTGTGCGGTATCACGGCACGCTATTCAGCGGTGTATATGCAGGAAGCCATGCGGCCACTGCGAGCCGCGTAGCCGGGCGCATGCATGACCGACTACCATGTACTCATACGCGAACTACCAGGCGATCAGAAACCTCGTGAGCGCCTGCGCTCACAGGGTGCCGCCGCACTCTCTGATGCCGAACTGCTGGCCATCCTGCTGCGCGTGGGGGTCGAGGGTGCAAGTGCCATTACAATAGCGCAACAGCTGCTACGCGACATGGGCGGCTGGCAGGGATTACAGCGCGCCGGATTCGAAGAACTCTGCCATCGGCGCGGCATGGGAACCGCCAAAACTGCGCAGCTCAAGGCGGCACTCGAGATCGCCCGCCGATTGCTGATCGCCACGGCAGCTGAACGACCGCAGATTCGCGCTCCATCCGATGCCGCCCAACTTATGCAGGTCGAGATGAGCCATCTCGATCAGGAACACCTACGCACGATCTGCCTCGACACCAAGAATCGCGTCCAAAAAGTGCAGACGGTCTATGTAGGTAGCCTGAACGCCTCGATGGTGCGGATCGGCGAGGTCTTCAAAGAAGCGATCCGCCTAAACAGTGCCGCGATTATTGTCGTCCATAACCATCCCAGCGGCGACCCGACCCCTTCACCCGAGGATACGCTCGTCACACGCCAGATTGTCGAGGCCGGAAAACTGCTTGATATTGATGTTCTTGATCATCTGATCATTGGTGCCGGGCGTTTCGTCAGTATGCGCGAACGCGGCCTCGGCTTCAGCCGATCGAGCGCATGATGCCGTGCAGCGGCGTCGGAGCAACCACATCATTCGCAGGGTATCGCCATACCGAATCTTTGGTATGATGAAGCATCGTGTGTATGGGCTGCAGGCTCATGCTGAAGTAGCTATGCGTGGGATGGCAGTGTCATCTGCGCAATAGACACAGGAGTTCCCATGGCGGATGTAGTGACGATCGGCGAGTGCATGGGGGTCTTCTTCCCTCCGGATCCGGTCACTCTCGATGACACCAACAAGCTGTTGTTCGATGTGGGCGGTGCCGAAGCCAATATCTCTATCGCACTCTGCCGGTTGGGGGTATCGGCACGTTTCATCAGCCGCGTCGGTGATGATCCGTTTGGGCGGCGCATCCGCCAGGTGCTCGAACAAGAGGGGGTTGACACCAGCGCGTTGGCAACTGATCTTGAAGCACCGACTGGTATCTTCTTTCGCGAATGGCTGCCCGACTTCGCACGGCGCGTGTATTACTACCGTAAGGGATCGGCAGCCAGCCGTATGAGCCCTGAGTATTTGTCGCGTACGTTGTTCGAAGGGGCACGCATCGTGCATCTGACCGGTATCACGCCGGCACTTAGCCCCACCTGTGCCGCCGCAGTCACCCGGGCAGTCGAACTTGCCGAGGAGGTTGGAGCGCTCATCTCGTTTGACCCGAACTATCGTGCCCGATTGTGGAGCCCTGAACAGGCGCGTGCCACGCTCCTGCCGATCATGAAGCGGGCACATGTGCTGCTGATGGGGCACGAAGATGCCCAGGCCGTCTTTGGCGTCAGCGATGAAGATGAGATCCTGGCTGCGGCAGTTGCACTCGGTGCCCAGGCCGTGGTGTTGAAGCGCGCCGAACGTGGTGCGATCGGGGTTGAAGGGAATGTGCGCATCGAAGCACCAGCACATCCAGCTGCCCATGCCATCGACCCGATCGGGGCCGGTGACGGATTTGATGCCGGATTTCTTGCCGGACGCCTGCGTGGATACGACCTGGCCGCATCGCTTGATCTGGGTGCCCGTGTCGGGGCTGCCTGTGTCGAGGTACTTGGCGATTACAATGGGTATCCGCGGTTATAGATCGGGCTGGTGCAGCACACCTTTATTCATCCTCGGTCGCGAGTGGTGCCTCAAGTGCAATACCCCACGGCAGATCCTTCACATGACGAAAGGCGGCACGGTGGCGCTTGAGAGCCCGATGGCGCACAATCTCACCATTATGTGTCGAGAGCTTGATCGTGGCATATGCTTTGTTCCATTCCGGCTCACGGATCGCCCGCGCCCAGATCGGCTGTTCGGCGGCAAAGCGTGCCATTGCCGCATAAGCGAATTTGCCCTCTTCCCATGGCGAGGGAGCCGCCCGTGCCCCCCGCTGAAACTCCGGGCGTGCGATCCGCTGCGGAAAATGGCACCAGTCGTCGGCGAGCGGGCAGGGCTGATCATGGGCACACGGAGCGATCGTCTGCGCTGCTTCTTCAAGCAAGGCATCGCGAGCCGTACGCACCAGAGCAAACCCCTGGGGCGTGCCGGGCTCGATAAGCAGGAGCATACCGGCGGTCATGCGCCAGGCTGCCGCCCCCCCCGCGGCCCGCGCTTCGGGGTCGGATTTCTTTCAAACCTGGGCCGCGAGCACCCCAACAAAACGGCCGCGCCG
>CALLZL010000083.1 GCA_937859575.1 uncultured Chloroflexota bacterium | reverse complement strand
GCGGGTTGCAGAAGCACTCGAACAGATCCATCGCCATAACCCGGCCGAGGTCGCCGGCCTGATTGCCATGCACTACAGTGAGGGTGGGGATGCCGAACGCGCTGCGCCGCATGCCGTAATCGCCGGCCGGCGTGCTGCAGCACTTGGTGCCTGGCCTGAAGCGATTGCTTTCTTTCAGCAGGGCCTTGCCGGCAGTTTTGGGCAGGCGCATACCGAACTTCTGCTGGAGGTTGGCACAGCGCAATTGAGCGCCGCCGCGTATGCAAGTGCTGCCGAGACATTGGCCGAGGTGATTGCGGCGGCGGAACAGAGCGATCAGTCGGCCATGCTGGGGCAGGCATCATTATTGTTGGGGCAGGCGTTGCTGAGCCAGGCGCGCTTCCAGGATACGATCGCGATTGCTGAGCGGCTGGTACAGCGTGATGGTGATGTGGCGGCACGGGCCGAGGTGCTCTGGGGTACGGCGCTCTCGCTCGAAGGGGCGGATCTCGAAGAGGCGGCGGCGCATTTCAGGCGTGCTGAGCGCAGTGGCCGGCTGGCCGGCGATGCCGATTCACTGGCGCAGATTCGTTTTGAGCTTGGCGGGATCCGGGCGCAGCAAGGGCAGTTCGATCAAGCGATTGTACATTACCATGAGGCGCTGGCGATTGCCGAGCACGACGGGAGCGAGCGAACGATCGCCTGGCAGGTGCTGGCACACAACAACCTGGGGTATCATCTGCATCTGCTGGGCGATCCGGCGGCACGGCACCATGCCGAACGTGGGTTGCTGATCGCCCGTGAACGCGGTGTGATCGGGTTGGAAACCTATCTGTATTCCACGCTCGGCGAGATCGCCTTGGCAGCCGGCCAGTTTGATGAGGCTGAAGCTGCGTTTCGCGCCGGCCTGCTGCTTGCCGAACAGCTGGTTGTGCCCGAACGGATCGCCGGCCTGACAGCCAATCTCGGGCGTGTTGATGCTGCTCGCGGCCTGCATGATCTGGCGATCCACCGACTATCGCTGGCGTTGGCGCGCGCCGATGCGATCGGTACACGCCATCTGGCGGCGCAGATCCGGATCTGGCTGGCTCCGCTGTTGCCGTTGGCAGCCGCCCGCGAGACAATTGCCGATGCGCGGATGATTGCGGTGGCAAGCGGCCGCCGCCGGCTGATCGAAGAGATTACCCGCGTTGAGATCGAGCTGAATCGGCGCGCCTGAATCTGTTTACGCTTCTGTTTACGCTGCTGTTCACCCGGGCAGCGTATGCTGCAATCACACGCGAGGGCAACCGGATACAACCAGCATCCCTCACCGTTGTGTTTATGCAGTATAAAAGGAGTTCATCAATGGCCTGGCAGATTGACGCATCGCATTCGGAAGTTACATTCAGCGCCCGCCACATGATGCTGGCGAAAGTACGTGGCCGCTTCGAGCGCTTTGAAGGAACGATTGAAGCCGATGAGGCCAATCCGGCCGGAGCGACGGTGGATGTCAAGATTGATGCCGCCAGCATCAATTCGCGCGATCCACAGCGCGACGGGCATCTCAAGTCGCCGGATTTCTTGAATGTCGAACAGTATCCATATATTACCTTCACGAGCAAGAAGCTGGTGATGAAGGGCGAGAACCAAGCCGTACTCTATGGTGATCTGACGATCCGTGATGTAACCAATGAAGTCGCACTGGAGGTCGAGTACCACGGCCAGGCGAAGAGCCCATGGGGCACGACATCGGCCGGCTTCAGTGCCCAGACGACCATCAGCCGCAAAGATTGGGGCCTGACGTGGAATGTCGCACTCGAGACCGGCGGTGTGCTGGTTGGTGATGATATTACGATTACGATTGAGATTGAGTTGGTGAAGGCCGAACAGCCGGCTGAGGAAGAATTGGTAACCGCCTAAGTTTGGTTATTGATGCGGTTCGGAAACACCGCTGTGCCTATGGCACAGCGGTGTTTTGTGTTTCGTGATCGGCCGATAGCGGCATGATCGTGTGGTTAGCCTGGGTTGCCGAGGATGGCGCCGCCGGTCGATCGCGGGTGACTGGATCGGGAGTAACCGGCAGCAGGATGGTAACGGTTGTGCCATGACCGACCTCGGTTTCGATCCGGATGCCACCGTGGTGGCCGCGCACGATACCAAGTACCGCTGCCAGGCCAAGCCCGCGCCCGACGAATTTGGTCGAGAAAAACGGCTCGAACAGGCGCATCCTGACATCATCGTTCATTCCGCTGCCGGTATCGGTGATGGCAAGCGCCACATACAAGCCCGCCGTCAGATCGTTATCGATCAGCAGATCCTGCTCGGTAGCAGAATCGATCTGCTCCATGCGTGTCGTCAGCGTAATCGTTCCGCCTCGCTCGCCGATCGCTTCGGCGGCATTGACGACCAGATTCATGATGACCTGGCGTATCAGTGCCGGATCGATCTCAACGAGCGGCAAATCAGGATCCAGATTCAGCTGCAGGGTTATACCGTTGCCAATCGCAACCCGTAACAGGTATGTTAGCTCGCTGCTGAGCTCATTGAGATTAAGCAACTGCAATTCAAGCCGGCCGCGGCCGGAAAATGTGAGCATCTGGCGTGCGAGCTCGGCGGCCCGCAGAGCCGAGAGGCGGATCTGCATCACACTTTCGTATGGTGCGGATGTCGGATGCAGATCCAGCAGTGCCAGCTCGGCATAGCCAAGGATGCTGGTAAGCAGATTGTTGAAATCGTGGGCAACCCCACCGGCCAGCACCGCCAGGCTTTCAAGTTTCTGGACATGCCGTAGACGCTCGTCCATCCGGCGCTGTTGCTCGTTGGCACGTTCGCGCAGGAACATCTGACGTGACAGTGAGGTCAGCTTTTCATTCAGGTCGGCAAACGTCTTGAGCGGCTCATCGCGTGAGCGCCAACGGATGATCACCAGAGCCGGTGAATCATAGGTTGCCGGATACCACAGGCCGCCTTCTACGAAAGAGCGGGATGTATGTGACTGATCGGCAGTACGCAGGCGGAGCGCGCCAGGGGTCATGCTACGTGTTCGGGCGGATTGATGCAGGAATGTCGTGATCCGTTCGGCTGATTCATCGACAAGATCGTTCAGTTGCTGATGGGTAGGATTGGCGGGCAGGTGGAACTGTTGCTGGGCAGCTCGATTGGCGGCCCGTAGCTTGCCGTCGATGCACACGAGAATGATTGGTTCCGGTAAGAGATTGGCAAAATGGTGAAATTGATCGTACAGCGTCATGCTATGCCCGGCTCTTAAAATACTCCCGCCCGTTGGCTGCCTCGGCTTCGTTGCTTGGGCGTAGATGAATGACAACACGACAGTTGGAAGCACCACGTGCAATCGTCTCTTCGAGGACGACTTTGGCATAGCCCAGATTTTCGGCGGCAATAACACCAAAGACATTCGATGTCATCATGCAGAGGGTTTCGCGCCCTGTAACAAATGTGCCGAAGGGGCATGCCCGATTCCCCAGCACGATTGTATCATCAGTCTCTTCGATGACATAAAAATCCCCCTTGATGCGCCGCTTGAGATCGATCAAGACCTGGGTCACATCAGGGCGGCTGAGCTGGCTAAGTGCCAGCGCCCGGCAGTAGTCGCGATTGATCTCATCGCCCATGCGCCGGCCAACCAGGCTGATGAAGCCGGTTGCATCACCAACCCCGATCACATCTTCGAGCGTTGCTGCCAGATGGCTGATCAGCGAACGCATGAATTGGTCGCGTTCGAGCGGGATCTCAACATCTGTGATCGCATGCTGGGTCATGGCGTTCTCCTGGTCTGGTAGAGCTGGGATGGTGTGCAGCGGCGATTCTGTGGTTGGGGTATTTCTGCCGGGGATTCGCGATAGTGAGTCAATGTTGATACGTAGTAAAGCGAGTATAGCATGGCTATCAATGCTCTGCAATTTGGGTGCGGCACATGTGCCGCACCGAATAGGCGACCCAGAGCCGCGCCGGCCTACAGACCGCAGATTGCCAGCAGCGAAGAAAGGCCGGCATAGCTTGGAACAATAATATCGGCACCGGCGGCGATCAGCAGGGCGCGGCGATCCGGATCGATCCCGCTACCGCGTTCTTCATAGAAGGCAATACCGATCGTTGTGCCGCCCAGTTCACGGGCGGCCTGGATCTCGACCGGGCCATCGCCGATGGCCAGCAGAGTTGTGCCGGGCAGATTGCTTGTGGCCAGCAGGCCTGCCATAACTGTATGTTTGGCGAAAGACGTATTCCCCGGCTCGGGGGCGAAGATGCCGGCAGCAAAGTAGTGATCGATACCGAGTGCCGCCGCTTCGGCAACCACATTCGGCCGGTCGGTGCCGCTTACGAGTGCCATGGCGATCCCGCGTTCGTGCAGAGCCGCAAGCAGTTGCAGGCTCCCGGGCAGCATCAACTCTTCGCGAGTCAGCAGGCCGCTGCTGAGTGCCGCCAGGCGTGCTGTGATGCGGGCATCGAGCGTGGCAAGGTAGCGTTCTTTGTAGTGTTCGGCATCTGACGGACTGCCGCCAAGCGTGGTTGCTTCAGCTGTGAGCCATGCCATCTGCTCGACCGTCGGGCGCCCGGTGGTTGCTTCGATAGCGGATGCGATTCGCTGCATCAGCGCTTCGGCCGATTCGCTACTGAGCGGTGCGAGGATCTCGTGCATCATGGTCGCCATGATCTGCTGCCAGCCACTGCGAATCAGTGACAGCGTACCATCGAAATCGATCACCGCCATGCGTGGTGCTACACCATTGGGGATCCGCACTACCTCGATCATGCCGTTTGTTCCCACTGTGCCACGATCTGCTGTTGCGAAGCGGTTCCGGTTGTTCCAAGTTGCCTGATCGTCACGGCGGCTGCCAGGTTGCCGAGCAGGGCCGCCTCGGCCGGGGTAGCGCCGGCGGCAAGCGCCGCAGCGATCGCCGCCATGGCACTATCGCCGGCTCCGACGATATCGATCGGCCCGTCGACTGCGGGTGCGGCGACATGGGTTGTGGTGCCGGGCTCGATGACGAGTATACCATCGGCACCGAGGGTCACAAAGACGGGCCGTCGGCTGTGGTGCAGAAGCGCCCTACCGGCGGCGGCAGCCTGTTCGTGCGGGGTCATGGTTGCGTCATCAAGTGCTGTGGCACGGCGTGCTTCGGCCAGATTTGGTTTGATGATCAGCCCATGAAAGAGGCCAATGCGCTCGCGTGAGTCGGCCAGGATTGGCAGTTGCGGCAGTTGCTCGGCAAGCAACGCCAGGGCAGCACGTAGCTCGGATGTGACTACACCGGCTTCGGCTTCGGGCATCTGATCGGCGACGATCAGCAGATCGACCTGGGGTGCCAGGCGGGTGAGTCGCTCGGCGAGAGTGGCGCGGATATGGTTGGCAAGTGGCGTGCGGGTGCGGATATCGAGGCGTTCGAGTTCACGCGGCAGTGCACCGGCGTGCTGTACAAGCGGCTTGGTATAGGTCGGTGTGCGTCGGTCGGGGGTGGCGACCATGTGATCGCAGTTGACACCGCCGGCCCGCAGTGCGCGCCGCAACTCATACCCCTCGCCGTCGTCGCCAATGGTACCGAGGGCGGTAACCTGCAACCCGAGCGCACGCAGATTGGCCGTCACAGTTCCGGCGGCGCCGGGTGTAGCGCGCACATCCACAACCTGATGTGCCGTCAGGCCGGTTTCTACCGATACCTCAGCGAGTAAAGGGTCGATCAATAGATAGCGATCGAGAAAGAAATCACCCACGACCAGCGCGTGCAGAGTAGTGAAACGCGCCAGCAGCGCGTGTAAACGTTCGGAATCCACACCGACTCCTTCAGGGTGTTACAAGCAGATGATGCAGTGCCGGAATGGTTGCACGGTGGTCACCGCGCAGGTAGAGGCTTTCGCCGCCATCGCGTACCGTTCGTACCAGGATCGTCTTGAATGGGCGGTAATAGTAGGCCGGTTCACTCTTGGGTGCTTCAGTATGGTAATCATCCGGCAGGCCGACGAGGTCGAAGACGGCGGTGGTGAAGCGGCTGATGGTACGCCCTTCCTGGTGTGCCACATTGCGCGCCATAGCCAGCGCCTTGAGGTATACCTCGGGGCCCATGACGGCGCTGCCGACATTCAGCATAACACCGCCTTCGAGCGCTGTAATACTCTGGGTGAAGATGAGAAAGTCGGTATACGAAGCTGCCCCACAGGCGGCACCCTCGAAGTTGGGGTGTTCGTGGATGATATCCTGGCCGATCGAGACATGGATCGTGATCGGGATGTGATTGCGGTAACCGGCCGCCAGAATGCTGAGCTCTTTATATGGGAAATCACCATCGGCAATCGCCTGACCAACCGCCTCGCCGATGCCGATGCCGCTTGCGGCGGCATGCCGAATGATCTCGTTAATGCGGCCAGTCTCGTGCCACAGGCCAAATTGCCCCTCGTGAATATAGCGTGCAACACTCTCGGTGGTTGCGCCGATCAGGGCCAGTTCAAAATCGTGGATGACACCCGCACCATTTAACGCCACATGGGTGATCATACCACGTTCGATCAGATCGATGACATGGCATGAGACGCCGACCTTGATGACATGGGCGCCCATGATCAGAATAACCGGCCGGCCGGCGGCGCGTGCGGTACGGATGCGCTCGGCGAGCAACGATAGATTCGGATGCTCGAAGGATGGCGGTTCGGCATTGAGCGGCAGAATCTCGGCTGCCGACATGTCGTGATGACGTTCGGCCAGCGGCAACAATCGTAGCCGCGAACGGTCGAAGAGTGGGTAGGGCATGGATGGACTCCTTGGTGTGCCGGTTGGAATGCGACCGGAGCGCATTATAGATCTTTTTCGCTGTCTACGGCAGGAGCCTGCACGAGCCCGCTCCTCCGAGCGATGCGTTGCTGCCCCCGAATCCCTGACAAGGGATGCAGTATACGCCAGGCTTGGGTGGGATGCGATCTTTCGCGGCGCTGCCCGTGCAGGCCGCGTCGGCAGCCTTCGTCCGGCGAGCCGAGCGCTGCAGCGCCACGGCGCACGAGCTTGAATCTCACCTGCCAGGCTTGCATGGTAGGTATGGCGGCGCTATACTGACACAGAACTCGATTCCGTTGCGGAGAAACACATGGCTCCCTCTCCGACGCGCATGCGCCCGAATGGTACGCCGCCGGCCGGTGCCGCACATGATCTCTTACACTACCGGTTGAGCGAGCGGCTCGGCCAGGAAGAGCTTGTCACCGTCTATCGGGCGACACATCTTACGTTGGATCGGCCGGTGCAGATTCGGGTCTTGCGGCGCACCGACTGGATCTCGGTCAGCCGTTTTCAGCTGGCCGGAAAGCTGGCGGCGCGCCTGAGTCATGCGAACCTGCTGCCGGTGATCGATGCCGGGCACGACGAGCGTTATGGCGACTATATCGTCACACCGCAGCTCGATGCACGCCCGCTGACCGAACTGTTGGCCGAAGGGCCGCTCGAGCCGCTGGTGGTGCTGCGTATTGTCGCGCAGCTTGGTGCTGTGCTCGACTATCTGCACAGCCAGGGGATCATCCACCGCGATGTTCAACCGGCGAATATTTATGTCACACCCCAGGGAACTGCCTACCTGAGCAATCTGAGCCTGGCGGCGGCACCCGAGGCTCCCGACTTCAGCGGGATCGAGGATGCCGACTACCTTACCGCCTATGCACCGCCCGAACAGAGCCTTACCGATGGGCAACCATCGCCGGCTCTTGATGTCTATGCACTTGGCATGGTGCTCTACCATGCGCTCAGTGGTGCATTACCGCCGCGTGGTACGGCCGAGCCGCCGACGCTGGCCGAGCGCAATGCCGAACTGGCGGCAGTTGATCGGGTGGTGCGGCGCATGATCGCCATACCGCCGGCGCAGCGCTACCCAAGTGCCGGGCAGGCGGTGGCGGCACTGCGTCAGGCACTGCGTCAGCAGCTGGATGCCGCCACCAGCGACATGGAGGAAGGGCATTGGGAAGCATCGGCTGAATGGCTCGAAAACCCACTTGAAACGATTGCCGGTGATGTGATCGAAAGTGAGTTTCTGACGCAGAGTCGCGCGCGGGCCGATACGCTCCATCGAGTGGACGCCATCCGCCGCCTGCTGGATCGCTGGAGCCGAGCCGGGCTCATGCGGCGCCCGCTACTGGGGCAGATCATCCAGCCCGAACAGATTGTCAGTTATAACGTCTATACTTACGAACTGCGCGTGCAGTATGAAGTGCGCGGCCAACCCACCACCCGGCAATCGGTCTATCGCGGCAGCGGCGAACCATTTGGTCGTGAATTTGAACGCTGGGCGGCACCAGTACCCGATGCCGAACCATTTATCGATGTAACTCCCGAGGTGATCGTCATCCCGGGTTCGCAGCAGGTGATCAGTTGCCCCGAATGCCGTGGTGCGCAGCGGCTGCCATGCAAGATGTGTGCCGGCAAGGGAACGATCCCGCGCACACGGAGTGTCAACGAGAGCGATGGAAGCGCTCGTGAAGAGACGTTCCACGAAAACTGCCCGACATGCCGTGGCTATGGGCGGCAGGATTGTGTGCGCTGCGAGGCGACCGGCCAGTTACTCGAAGAGAAGACCTTTATCTGGTCGCGGCGGGGAACGATCTATTTCGAAGAGGATGATATCAGCGGGTTGGATCGCAAGATACTGATCAAGAAGGCGCAGGAAGTGTACCGCAGCCCGATCGAACTGCGTGACGGCCGCTGGTTGCAGATCGCGCCGCTCAAGGCGTTGATGGAGGCGGCCCTGGCCGGTGGCGGGGAGGATGCGCGGCCGATTGCTGCCGAACTGGTTGTGCGCGGTGTGCCGGTAACCGAGGTCGATTACCGCTACCGGGATCGGCCGCATACGCTGGCGGTGATCGGCTTCGACAACACAGTGCGTGGCGATGCCGCGCTGTATGATCTTGAGCGCATCTTGCTCTATGCTGTGATTCTGGTGATGGCGATCTTGTTGGCGGCGCTGATCTTCCTGCGCTAGCTGCAACCCTGCAGCTCATCAGCCTGTCGGCTTCCCAGGCCGGCCTTATTTCTCGCCTATACTATAGCGAAGTGCAGACGCAGTGATCGGTGCGCATGCCGCGAGCGCGCATCGTGGGCGGATGCGGGCGAGCCGCCCGCGCTCCCAGCGATCTATCGTTTTGCACGTCGCTATAATGCTATGTTCAGCTGTAGCACGTGAAGAGGCGAGAAGGATTCATGACCAGCTATAGTATCGCGTTTCAGACGGATCTGCCGTTGGCGGAGTATGGCCCACTGGCGGCGGCCGTCGAGGCGTATGGGTTCGACGGGGTTACGGTCTATAACGACATGCTCTACCAACCGGCGTGGCTGCCGTTGCTGGAGATTGCACGGGCAACGCGGCGCGTCGCGATCGGGCCGGCGGCGGTGAATCCATTTACATGCCACCCGATCAATATTGCCGGGAATATTGCGCTGATCGATGAGGCATCGAATGGCCGGGCATACCTCGGCATCGCTCGCGGTGCCTGGCTCGATTTTGTCGGTATTGCGCCACCACAGCCGATAACGGCGTTGCACGAGGCGATCATTTGCGTGAAACGGCTGTTGGCACGCTCGACCGAACCATTCCATGGCAAGGTATTTCGGCTGGCCGGCGGCGATTCATTACGCTGGCAGATTGGGCGCACGGATCTGCCGATCCTGCTCGGTTCGTGGGGCCAGCGTACGATCACCCGCTGCTTCGCCGAGATCGACGAGATCAAAATCGGCGGCAGCACCAATCCGGCGGTGGTGCGTCAGGTAGCTGCACATGTTACGGCGTGCGCAGCGGGGACCCGCCGACCACCCCCGCCGGTTGCAGGTGGGGGGGGGGTG
>CALLZL010000082.1 GCA_937859575.1 uncultured Chloroflexota bacterium | reverse complement strand
CCGTCGCCGTCAGTGGCCGCCGGCGGCCAGCCATGGAATCCTGGGCCGGTGTGTAGCAGCCGGCGTATTGCGGCTCACATTGACACGCACCACACCATCGATGATCACAGCAGCCACCGCCGGCGTATCGCCAAGCGCCAGAGTCGCCAGTGCATCCTGCGCCTCAGAGCCGACCGGTGTGTCGACCAGAATCATATCGGCAGCAGCACCAGCCCGCAGCATCCCTTCGTTCAGCCGATAGATGCGCGCCGTATTGCCGGTCGCCATCGCGACCGTCAGTTCGGGGGCGATCTCGCCCAGCGATGCAACCCAGGCCATGGTGCGCAATACACCGAGTGGAATGACGCCGGTACCGGATGGCGTGTCGGTGCCGATCATCATGCGCGGCAGCACGTTGTGCTGTACCGCCAGCCGTGCGATCTCGCCGACGCGCCGGGTATTGCCGGCCTGTACCACTTCGATCATCATCTGCGATTCGGTCATCAGCCGCTCGATATCAGCGAGCGGCGCGGCGGTCGGCCCACCGTTGGTATGCGAGGCGATATCGGGCAGGATCGCCAGCGCCTCACGCGCACCAAGCACACTGCTGCCGGGGATCGATGCCCCACCGATATGCATCATCACCACCATGCCGTGCGCGTGCGCCCATTCGACCATCGGGCGCGCATCTTCGGGTCGATAGATGCCCGAGAGGCCGATTTCACCGACCACCCGCACCCCTTCTTGTGCCATGTATGCAAAATCAGCCGCGGTTAGCCCTGGTTCGAGTATCACCGAACCGCCCAACACCTTGACACCGCCCGGCCGGTAGCTTGCCCAGGCCTTGGCCGCCACGATCGCCAGTGCCCGCGTGCCGGCGGCGTCTTTTGGCCGCCCCGGCAGGTGTACTTCGCCGGCCGAGATAATGCGCGTCACACCGCCATGCAGCCCACTCTCGATAAAGCCGACCGTCTGCTGGCGTGGTGTGAAATCGCCAGTCACCGGATGGGTATGCGAGTCGATCAGGCCGGGCCAGAGCTGGCAGCCGGCCGCATCGATCACATGATCGATTCCGCTCCGATCAACTGCTGCAGCACTGCCGATCGCCGCGATCAGGCCGCCACGCACCACCACCGTATCACCATCAACAAACGGTGCCGCAATATCGCCCGACACGATCCGACTAATATTGGTGATCACCAGATCGTTCATCACGCCACCTGCCGCTGCACCAGCAGTTCGAGCACCCGTTCGAGGCTGGTGACGGTTCCATAGTGGGTATCGATGTCGTACAGGCTCGATTCCTGCTCGCGATCACTGGTCGCCGAGACACACTCTTCCGGCACCAGCACCTCGTAGCCAAGGAAGAAGGCGTCGTGGGTCGTCGAACGCACACAAATATTGGTTACGACTCCCGTCACAATCAGGGTACGAATGCCGTGTGCCTGGAGCGTTTCATGCAGCGGGGTGCGGAAGAAGCCGCTGTATGTGCTCTTCGGCATGATAATATCATCGGGGCCGGGGTGCAGGGCAGCCACGATCTGAGTTCCCCAGCTCCCCTCCAGGCAGTGAACGATCCGCTTGCGAAATTCCGGGTCGCTCTCGTCGGCATGCTGATCACGCAGCCAGACAACCCGTGCCCCGGCGGTGTGCGCGGCATCGACCAGTTGCTGGATCGGCCGATAGAGCCGCCGGCCGCTTGCCAGCACCATCAGGCCGCCATCTTCAAGAAACTCATTGATCATATCGACAACAACCACCGCTGTAGTTGCCGGATCGAGCTGAGCCTCGACCTGCTGCCGATGTTCGGAGAACGGCAAGCTTTCGTTATCGTCGCTCATTGGTTCCTCCATCGCTATACAAACTGCTGTGTCAGCGTATCGACGATCCCCAGGTCGGTAATGCGGGCAAAGAGGGCCACCGGCAGTGCCAGGCTCGAAATCGCCAGCACCGGCGAGGTACCGCTCAGCCCGAGCGCACGGCCATGCTCGTTGAAGTTGCGCACTTCGGCGGCAACCGCTTCCACCGAGCCGGCCGCCATGAGGCCGGCCACCGGCAGATGCACGCGTGCCAGTACCTCCCCACCCTGCACGAGCGCTGCTCCGCCACCCATCGCAATCACCGTCTGTGCTGCAACCAGCATCTCTTCGGGTGTGCGGCCGGCCACAATCAGGTTATGGCTATCGTGGGCCACGGTGGTGGCCATGGCCCCATCACGCAGCGTAAGGCCGCGCAGGATCGCCAGCGACGGCGCATGCGATTGGCCATGGCGCGGCACAACACTCAGCAACAGCATGCCTTCGGGCAATGGTGTGACGGCAACCCCATTGCGGAATGGGATCGAGGCACTCGCGAAACGTGTGGTACGATTTGCATCGATATCGATCACCGTCTGTTCGTGCAACCCCTCGGCAGCAGTGCTCCGCAGGCGAAAGTCGTCGAGCGTCAGCGAGCCAACCTTGACGGTATTGTCGAGCGGCGGCGGTACCGGATCAGCAAACTCAGCGGTCAGCATGCCGGCACGCGCTACAACCTGCCCCCCGGCAATCACCGTCTTGGCCCGCACATCTCGCAGCGATTCGAGCAACACGATATCGGCGAGCTTGCCGGGGGCAATGGCGCCAAGGTCGTTCAGGCCATAGCGCTGCGCACCGGCGAGCGTCGCGAACCGGATCGCCAGCACCGGATCAACCCCATGTTCGATCAGCACGCGCACACCACGATCCATATGGCCGTTGGCCAGCAGATCCGCCGGATCGATATCGTCGGTACAGACCGCCACATTCCACGGGTGTGGAACCTCGCGCAGGGCACGCGCCAGTTCCGAGGCGGTGCGGCGGAAGGTGTTCTCGCGACAATAGATCCACATCCCCTGACGCAGCTTTTCGACCATCTCTTCCCAGCCACGTGATTCGTGATCCGAATCGACGCCGGCCGCCAGGTAGGCCGCCAGTTCTCGCCCGTTCACCAGCGGCGCATGCCCTTCAAGTGCCTTGCCGGCCGCCAGCCCGGCGGCCACAATCGCCGCCATGCGCGGCTCCTGCCGGATCACCCCTGGGTAATCCATCAGTTCGGCTACCCCGACAACCCGTGGCAGCTGCAGCATCTCGGCAATTGCTGCCGCATCAAATTCGGCACCGGCGGTTTCGATACCCGGTACGGCCGGCACACACGATGGAATCGTCACGAAGACCCGTAACGGCAGCCCTTCGCTGGCCTGCAACATATACTCAACACCTGCCTGCCCGGTAACATTGCCGATCTCGTGCGGGTCGATCACCACTGTGGTTGTACCAAACGGCAGCACCCCACGCGCAAAGGCGGGCGGCGTAACCATTGTCGATTCGATATGCACATGGGTATCGATGAAACCGGGAATCGCTACCGTACCCTGAGCATCGATCACCTGTGGTGCATCAAGCCGATACTGCCGATCACGATCCACCAGTACAATCCGATCGCCGACAATACCAATATCGGCGGGATAGATCTCGCCGGTATAGACATTCAACAGATCGCCGCCGCGGATCACCAGATCGAGTGCCCGATCACCGCGTGCGGCAGCCACAAATGCATTCCGACTCACGACTCACCTCCTGTCTGTAGGGTTCCAGCCGGCAGGGTCAACCCAGTCTGAATCGGCTGAATATCGGCATAGAACGGTCGCACATCTCGCTCGATCATACACCAGTAGGCGAGTAACTCCATCGGTACTGCGCATGTGAAAGGGTCAAGCCATTCAAACGCCAGGCGTGGCACCGGCCACACCTCATCGGCAATAGCGGCCACCTCGCTGTCGTCGGCGGGGGCAACGGCGATCACCTCGGTGCCACGGGCGCGGGCATCACGCATGATCTGCAGCATACGCGCCCGGCTATAGCCGGGGGTCGCCAGAAAGATCGACGGCGATTCGGGGCCGCTGAGGAAACGGCGAATATGGGCCCATTCTTCAACATGCTGCACACTGAGCGGGATCATGGCCGACTCGATCACCTTGGCTTCGCCAAAGAAGGCCGTCCCATGGCATGCACCACCGCCGATCACAAACGGCGTACGGCCGGCAAGCCGGCGGGCAAAGTTGCGCACCGGTTCGTCGTGCGCTTGCAACAATGGCGCGATCTGCCCGAGCGCCAGCGCCAGTTGCTCGCGGTAGTGCTGCACCGTCGCACTATCAAGATGCCCGAGGCGCTCGCCAAGCGCCAATGCCAGGCAGTGCTGCGCGATCATGCCGGCCTGGTAGCTCATCGTGCTGGGGATAAAGCCGCTAGTATCGATCGACGGCACATCGAGGTCGATCTGATAATCAGCCAGTTCGGTTGCCGGCGAACCAGGCGTGTTGGTAATCAACAGGGTCGGCGCACCGGCCGCACGAGCCGCACCCAGCGATGCGGTAGCCGTCAGCGTACGCCCCGAGATCGAAGTGCTGACGATCATGGTGTTGCTGCTGAAGAGCGGCGCATGGTAGCGTGCAACATCAAAAGCCTCGATGCAGAAGGCCGGGATGCGCGCCAGGGCGCGAAAGGCATGCTGGCACGAGAGTGCGGCAATATACGAATCGCCGGATCCGGTGAGGTAGAGGAGTGCCGGTGGAGCGGCGGCAAGTTGATCGGCGATCGCGTCGGCCTGGGCGGCGATCGCCGGCAAGCGTGCCAGCAGTGCATCAGCCTGCCGTTCCAGTTCGTCGCGGTAGATCGCCCAACTCTGCTTCTTTTCGAGTATCGGCGGCATGCGTTTCCTCTTTTCCGCTATAATAGGGGTATGCAACCACTCTATCTGATCTACGGCAAGCTGATTGTCGATAACATCCGCCTGCGCAGCGGTGAAATGACGCCGGGCACACTCGGCGGCGGTGGGCCGCAGGCAGCCTTCGGCGCACGCCTGTATGCCGATCATGTCGCCCTGCTGACGCGCTCCGGCATCGATCTCGAACCGATCCACGAACAGACACTGCAACGCCTCGGGCTTGATCTGAGCGGCTGGATGCGCCACGCCGACCTGCCGACACCCCGCGGCCTGTTGGAGTATGATGCCGACGAGCGCCTGCAGGGGCATGGTATTCAGATCAGCCGCCCTGAATGGTTCGCCCTGCTGGCGCGCCCGATCGAACTTCCACCCCACCATCGCACAGCTGCCGCCATCCACCTTGTCACCGAGTTTGGTAATGAACCGATGGGTGCGACCGCTCTCGAACTCGGCAGTCATGGCGCGCTTGTCTCGCTCGAACCGATCTTCGAAGACCATAGCTGCACCGATCCGGCCGGCCTGCTCGACTTCTGCCGCACGGTCGAGATCGTGACCCCCGATTGGCCGGCCGCTACCGCCTGCGCCGGTAGCGACGATATCGCCACTGTGGTGCGCTTCTGGGCCAATCTTGGCCCGCGTGCCGTCGCCTTCCGCCGCGGCAGCCGTGGTGCGATCGTCTGGGATCGCGACAGCGGCAAAGCCTGGAGTATTCCGCCGCTCCCGGTCGAGGTTGTCGATCCAACCGGTGCCGGCAACGCCTTCGGCGGCGGCTGGTGCGTGGGCTGGCACCAACACCACGATGCACGTATCGCCGGGTGTATGGCTTCGGTCGCGGCTGCCCTCATGATCACCCATTCCGGCATGCCGCCACTCACCGAAACCCTTTACCAGCAGGCGACCGACCTGCTGACCATCGCTCTGGAGCGCGCCACGCTGCTTGAACTTTAGCTGCAGCACCCAATCTGATGATCGACTTCTCTGTGCCTCGCTAGGCCGGTGCATTACTCCAGCTCTGGAGCGACTGGCCACCATCGACGACCAGGCTGCTGCCGGTCAGAAATGCCGCATCTGCCGAAAGCAGAAACATGATCGCATCAGCAACCTCAGCAGCAGCCGTGGCTTTGCCAAGTGGAATACGTTGCTGGTGTGCGGCATCATCGGGCGGCAATGGCATGGGATGGCTCACCACATTGACCCGCACCCCGCGTGACGCCGCCGCGACTGCCAGCGAGCGCGCCAGCGCAAGCACACCGGCCGAACTTGCCGCCAGTGCCGCCATATCGGCACGCGTATCGTGGCTGCCCAGCATCGAAGCGGTCAGCACCACCGCCGCCGGCGGCTGTAACAACGGCAATAGCCAGCGGGTCGCCAGAAAGGCTCGCCGTACCTGCTGTTCGAACATCGCATCCCAGGCCACTGCCGCAAGATCAAGCGCCGGCGCCTCGTGATCCACAGCATCCGACAGACAGATCAGCATGGTTGCGGCGCAATCGAGCGTCGCCAGTTCGCCGGCCAACCGCTGCCATTCCGCCTCGTGTGCGAGATCGCCGCACAGGTGGTATGTGGCTGCCGGATGCACCGGCGTACCGAGTGGATCGATCGTAATCAGCCGCACTCCAAGTTGCTGTAACTTTGCACACACAGCCGCACCAAGGGCACCCCGGCTGCCACAGAGAATAGCCGTAGAACCTGGTGTTGGAACCGATTGCATCCTCATCCCCTTTGGGTACAGCCGGTCAGCGCCGCCGCCGCTGCTCGTGCGGCACGATAATCTCACCACGCCGGATGCGTGTATCACGCAACAGAACCGTCTGCAAGACTGCAACAAAGGCAAAGAAGACCAGCAGAATCGGCCCGGCCAGGATCACCACCGCCATGCTGATCACTCCTAGCGTCAGCAGCAACGAGTAGGTCACCAGTGGGTAGCTAATCGCCATCAGAAAAGCCTCACGCGCTACTGCCAGCGGCGGCTGTTCTTCACGTTGCAGCAGCAGCGGAAACAGGTAGAGCTGTGTGCCTGCCCATGCAATACCGATCAGCAGAATCGGCCCCACCAGCCAGCGCAACATCTCGACATCGCTCTGCCAGTAGAAGACGAGTGCAGTGCCGATGACCACCGCAGCAAGCAGATCAAGTACCGCGATGATGCTCCCTCGCTGCCAGTAGCGGCGCACCCCAACCCAGAAGTCGCGCAGCGTCGCCGCATCCGGATCATTTTCGAGCTCCTCGGCAACCACTCGCCGCACCAGGTAAAACAACCCGACCGTTGCTGCCGGCCATGGCACGATCAACAGACTCAGGCCGAGCCAGAGGATGTTGGCCAGCAGCAGCACACCCATGCGCCGCCAGAAGATCTTCAGGGTTGTCACGAAGATATCCCAGACCATACCAACCTACCATGCTGTGCATCAGACGCCCTTGTCGGATGCACAACCAGACGCTAGTGCAACCCCGGCGGCAGCAATGAGGCAAGGCTCTGCGCCGAGCGGATTCGTTCGAGTGCCCACGAAAGCCTGCGGCGGGCTTCGGCGATTTTCGTTTCATCAAAACTCGGCACACCAATCTGCTCAAGCGCAAAACTTGCACTTGCCGCCGCACGTGCCGCCGCCAGCGCCGTCTCTTCGCCACGCCCGATACCCACCGTAAATCCACCACAATAGGCATTGCCTGCGCCGGTCACATCCACCAGTTCTGCCGGCGGCACAGCCGGTACCTGATAAAACTCACCGGCGGCCGTGCCAATAATCGAGCCGAGCGCGCCCATGCGCAACGCCACCATGGGCACCCCGTTCGTCAGTAGCACTTCAAACATACCGGTAATTGTCTCGGCGCCGGTCAGTGCCCGTGCCTCTTCGCGATCGGGCGATAACAGGTCGAGCTGCGTGAGCCCCCCCCCCCCCCCCCCCCCCCCCCCCCCCCCCCCCCCCCCCCCCCCCCCCC
>CALLZL010000081.1 GCA_937859575.1 uncultured Chloroflexota bacterium | reverse complement strand
TTCGTAGTTGCGGAAGTCGCGCAGATTGAGGTGTGAGACATGCATCGGCTAGCCCCCCTCCAGTGTGACGTTGCGCGGTGCGGCCAACTCGCCCCAGCCTCTAAAGAACATGGCGATCCGCAATTCGCTGATATAGGCCTGCAACCCTTCGATCACCGCCATAGTACCGCGTTCATCAACCGCCGGGCCCAACGCCGGTTTGGCAGTCGCCGCCAGATCCGCCCCGAGGGCGATCGCTTTGGCAATATCGACGCCACTGCGGATGCCGCCGCTGCCGATCAGCGGCAGATGCGGTAGCGCCGCGCGCACCTGGCGGATCGCCTCGGTAGTCGGTATGCCCCAGCCGGCAAACGCCCCGGCCACCCGTGCTCCACCCTCGGTGGTATGGCGGAAGCGCTCGACTTCGCTCCAGCTTGTACCGCCCGCACCGGCGACATCGATGCCCCATACCCCTGCATCAACAAGCCGGCGTGCCGTCGCGGCGCTGATACCGTTGCCGACCTCTTTCACGATAACGGGCACGCCAAGCTGCACACAGATCTGTTCGATACGTGGCAGTAATCCACGAAATCGGGTGTTGCCTTCGGGCTGAACTGCCTCTTGCAGCGGGTTGAGGTGCAGAATGAGCGCATCGGCCTCGATCATCTCGACAGCCCGGCGACACTCATCAACGCCGAAGCCGTAGTTGAGTTGCACCGCCCCGAGATTCGCCAGCAGCGGAATCGAGGGTGCCACCTTGCGCACCTGATAGGTCGCCGCCAGACGTGGGTCGCGAATTGCGGATCGCTGTGAGCCGACTCCCATGGCCAGGCCGAGCACCTCGGCTGCTTCGGCAAGCGCCAGGTTGATCCGGCCAACATCATGTGCACCACCCGTCATCGAACTGATCAGGAGCGGTGCCTGCATGCGTTTATCAAGAAATGAACACGTCGTATCGATCTCATCGAGATCCAGCTCGGGCAAGGCCTCGTGCGGCAACCGATACGTGGCAAACCCGGTGATAATTCCTTTGGCTGCGACATCCTCATTCAGCACGATACGTACATGATCGAGTTTGCGGCTAGCCGTTGCATCATCGTCTGTTATCATTCCTGCTCTCTCCGGCATCCGATATCACTCTGAGAACGTGCCGCCAATGGTAGATGGATGTTAGCGAGAGCATCGGCTGGTGTCAAGGCCGGTTCTTGACCTCGCCGGTCAAAAAGCGCATATAATGCAAGCGAAATTTGTTCACAAGGAGCAACCGATGTCTCAACCCGTGAAACGTAGCAAGGCTGCCCCGGCAGCACCCCGCGCAAACCCGGCCGGTGCCGCGATCTCGGCGATCGCCGTCATTGGCGTTTTTCTGGTGATAGGCCTTATGCTCGCCGGCGTACCCTCGGCGGGGGCACCGGCAGTGGTTGCCACGCCGGTGCCGTTTGCGGCTCAACCGACCAGTGCCGCTGTTCCGGCTCAGACGAAGACCTATGCCGCGATGCCGCCGCTGACGATCGATCCGGCCGGCCGCTACACGGCGACGATCAGCACACCACGCGGTGATATTGTGGTGCAGCTGCGCCCCGATCTCGCCCCACAGACCGTCAATAGCTTTGTATTTCTTGCTCGCGACGGATTCTACGATGGCCTGACATGGCATCGCGTGTTGCCCGGCTTTATGGCACAGGGGGGGGATCCTACCGGTACCGGTGCCGGTGGGCCGGGGTATAACATCCCGGCTGAGTTTACCAACGAGGTGCTCTTCGATCGGCCGGGATTGCTGGCAATGGCGCGTGGTGGCGACCCCGACAGCGCCGGATCGCAGTTCTTTATCACCACTGCGCCGGCACCCCACCTCAACGGTCAGTATACGATCTTCGGCCAGGTGATCCAGGGCCAGGAGATCGTCGATGGTATTCCGCTTCGTAACCCGGATGAGAACCCGGCAACCCCCGGCGAGCAGATGCTGCGCATCACGATTACCGAAGGGTAAGGAATCACCTGCAGACCCGGTGGATTTGCCATCGGGTCTGCTCATGCTGATGCCACTTACGAGCGGCGGAAGAAGCCGCGTTTCTTGGGTTGCTCGACGGTCTGTCGCAGGCGTGCCAGATCTTTGTCGATTGATGGCGACGAGCCGGGCGGGCTTGTGTCGATCTTTGGTTCGCTGACGCGCGGCGACCGCGGCGAGATAGCAACTTCGACCGGCACATCGACCAGCGGCGGTTCTTCAAAAGGTGCTGCTTCGGCATATGGTAGCTCGCCCTGCTCGGCACCGAGTGCCACAAGCCATTGCCAGAGCAGTTGCTGGCGGGCATATGGCGCATCAGGGAGCTGCAGCGGCCGGTCGCGCGCATCGATAATCACACCAAGTGTGCTGCCGCGAATAGCGGCAATCTCGGAAGGAACTTCTTCGCCGGGTGCATTGCGCCCGATCCGAACCCCGGCTGCCGGGCGTAGGGTCAAGGTTCCATACTGGCCCGGTGCCAATGGTAATCGACCAATCGCTCCGTGCGCCACACTGACCCGCAGTGTCTCACCGCCGACGATAGCGAGCTCGGCTGTTACGGCCGGTTCGCCTGCTCGCCCTTCGCCAAGTGCAATGGCGCATGTCGCGAGTGGCGTATTCTGCAATAGATCGCGCTCGAATAACGAAACTGCCGCCGCCGGATCATTGGCGGCCAGTGCGCCGCATACCGCCATAAGGCTGAGGGTGTCGAGATGCAGTTCGACACTCATAACGGTTTCGCTGGTCATCAACTGCAGCGAATCAAGCAGCACAAGCGCGGCATACCCCGGATGCGGCGCATGTGAAAGCACACTCCCACCGGCGATCAGCAGATCATAGACGGCATCTTTGTTGCTGTGTGTTACTACATCCGCCAGCACATCCCGACCAATCGCCAGCGCCTCACGGGCAACTGCCAGTTCGATCAATAACTCCTCGCGGGTGGCCGGCACAAGGTATGGCCGCAGGCTCTTATTAAGCAGCCGGTGCATGAGTTCGCGTGAGTCGATGGGGAAAGGGAGCCAGCGTGCAATCTGTGCCAGGCCACGCTCGGCAATCACACCACTCACACCCAGCCCGGTGCCCAGCCCAGCCAGCACCACCGGTGCATAGTCGCCGCTGCGTGCCAGATACAGCGAGGTGTTTGCCGCACCACAATCGACCGTCAGCACTGTGCGCTGATACTGCTCGGCGATGAAGCGTGTCATCAATCCACTCGCCATGCTCACCGTCTGCAGGGGTGCGGCAAGTATGCGGCGCAAATCGCCAACGGCACCCATTGCACCGAGGATCCGCTGATTGTAGATTGTATTGAGGGCTTCGTATGTGGGCTCAAGATGCTCGGTTTCGAGTGATGGCCGCAGATTATCGACAATCGTCAGATCCGCCCGCCCGCTCAGTGCTTCCTCGACTCGCCCACGTGCCGCACTATTGCCGGCATAGATGATTGGCCGCCGTGTCACTTCCTGGCACTGCTGGCCGGTATCGTCGATCAAACTGTTGGTCGAAGTCACCCCGATCAGATGCGCTAATCGCACCACTGCATCTTCCGCACCCTGTTCGAGCCCACCGGCCAGCAACAGGCAGTCGGGCGCGACCTGGGTCAGGGTCTGCACCTGGCGTTCGATCCACGAATCGGCTGCACTGGCCCCCGCGCGCGCCGCATCATCGAGAGTGACCACCTGCAGAATACTGGTATAGGTCGAACGGCTGGCGCGCAGGGCACTACGCGCCGATATATCACCGGCAATCGCAACCACCACCAACCCCAGCATGCCGGCTGCACTGGTCACCGCAACCACCGCATCAATGCCGTCGCGCTCGCTATTCTGCGGCATGATCAGCATACCATCGCGTACCAGTTGCCGCCCGATCCGATCACTGATCTGTTGTGCACCGCTTAAGAGCGCTACCATGGCATCTTCATGCGGCAGATCGATCGACGACGGAGCTTCGGCCTGGCTGATCAGGCGTGTTTCCCCCTCGACCCCATCCACGAGTGTGACTCGCGTTACCAGATTGCCGATCTCGACAACCAGCAGTGCTCGAAGATCTGGAATGGCTGTCATTGTGTATCCTGTAGCATCCGGGGTTAGCCCCCGGCAAGCGTACGAACCCATCCGATGATGAAATCAACCCGTTCGGCAAGTGCGGCGGTATAGCTCTGCAACGCCCCGGCAAAGAAGAAACCGAATGCCACCATCAACACCCAGTGGCCGATCGCGGCTGCCGCTGCGGTTGTTCGCCCGGCCGGCGTGTCGCGTGGTACGGTGTAGTAGAAGGAGCTCAGGACCAGGATGGTGGCAATCACAAGAACAATCGAACCAATCAGTTGAGCAGGCGTCTCACCACCAAACTGGGCACTTGCAAGAATCTGCGGTGCCAGCGTACCGATAATCGCACCACCAATCGCAAGTGCGGCCCCGACGCCGAAGATAAGGGCTAGTGGAACGTTCGCCAGCCACGAGAGTCGGCTGGATGCCGTTAGCCGTGGCAACAACAATAACCCCAGAACTACCGGAACCGCATAGCTGATGACACGGGTCGAGTCGCCGCTGAGTAATCCGGCAGCCGCCGGCCGCAGCACCTGGTGAAACGCGATCACAAATGCCAACCCGAGCGAGGTGCCAACGAACAGATATTGCGCAACCCGAAAGAGCGGATTGTCGCCCGCGACCCGGCTTAGAACCAGGATCGTCAGTATCACTGCAATGCCGTCAACAATTGCAGGGTTCACGAGCGCCTCCTTCGCCGGGCGGCGTCAATACCGGCGATCAGCGCTCCGATGGTCAGCAGGATCACAAGGGCCAGCAGAATAAAGCGCTGCTGCGCCAACGCATCGCTTGCAGATGCGGCAGGGCTTGCACCACGCGCCACATTGTAAGCGAGGGCATCCGCATGCCCTGCAATAGCCAGTACACCGAATTGGCGTGTGTATGGCTGCGCCAGTGGTGCGATCTCGGCCGGAAGCACAAATGCAAGCGGCACGATACGCTCCTGGTCGCTTAGATATGGGTAGATCTGTTCCATCCATCCCTGCACATCAACCATATCATCGGCCAGCACAATGATCTGCGAAAAATCACGCAACCCTGCCAGCCGCGGCTCCCCGGTCGCGAGATTGGTCGCGAGGGCACCGATGGTGGCATCATCACCCTGAAAATCCGAACGCAACACGGCACGAAAATCCTGCGCCATGACGCGTAGGGCCATCTCGCCCCCCGGCCGGTAGCCGAGCAGCACATAATCTTGGCCGCCGGGCTGGTATGCTGCCGCCGTCAGCAGATCACGCGCATCAAACTGCAGCAGCGCACCCTGCGGATCGGTACTGACGAGCACCATGCGGACACGCTGTTCGATCAGTTGCTGCAATACTGCCTGTTCGAGCGGCCGCAATTCACCAACCCGCCGGACATCCCATTCGTATGCAAGCAGCACGATATCTTCTTCGCCGAGCGTGGCGATCTGCTGCTGGAATGCGGCTGCCCCCGGTGCTGCAATCGGGCCGGCCAGACCGGCAGTAGCGCCCGGCAGACCAACACCGATGATGACAACCAGCAGCAACCCGAGATAGAGCACACGTTCAAGGCCGATCCGCTGCCAGATTGTTGGTGCCGCTGGTTCAATGTGCGGCCTGGCTGCCGGAAATGGTGCGGCTGCTAGTTTTTGCAGTAAGGTGATTGCTTCGATCTGAGCGGCACTCCGTAGCGGAGGCTGTGGCGGTTCGAGCCGCACGGCTGCCGGCATTGCCGATGTGCTGCCGGTTTCTTCTTCATAACCCCCGATCTTGCGTAGCCAGCCCCAATCGAGCGATTGGGTTGCCTCGGCTGCCGGTTGAGCCGGCTGCGTCGGCTCGGCCTGCAACCATGCGGGGATGTCACTGTCCTTCAAAAAGCCGCCATCGGCACTACTGCCGGCAGCCACGGCCGGTTTGTCGGGTGGCACAGCCGGTGGGGCAGAATCCAGCCGGGCCTGAGGTGTCGGGCTGCTTTCGATGGTTGCACCTTGCAGCCATTCGGGCAACCCGGCTTCCCCGGCACTCGGCAACGGTCGCCCGCTCTCGTCGGTCAGCCATGGCGGTAGATCATCGGCGGCAGCGGCGGGCGAGGCGGGGATGCTTGCCCGCTCATTCAGCCAGTCGGGGAGTGGTTCTGCGGCTGGTGTGGGCTCCGGGGCGGTTTCGGCCGGTTGCTGCAACCAGGCCGGCAGATCCGCAGCGGCTGGTGTGGGCTCCGGGGCG
>CALLZL010000080.1 GCA_937859575.1 uncultured Chloroflexota bacterium | reverse complement strand
CTTCCGGATCATAGGAAACTGCAAACATGAGTTCTTCCTCTGAGAGCACACGCCCGAGCCAGTGTGCTGGTGTAATAGCGATGACCGGCAGGATATCAACCGGCCGGATTCTTCATGGTTGTGCGGTTGCCGAAGCTACACACGAGCCTGCAGTTGCGATCACCGTCACACTGCGGAAATCAAGCAGTGCGAGCAGTTGTTCGAGTGAGCGTTGTGCATCGTCGGCCGCCTTCTGCATGATCTGATTTTCGCAGGCGGCGCGCAGGATCTCGCGTTCGGCCTCCTGGCGTGCCTGAGTTTCGAGATCTTTGTTACTATCGGCAAAGAAACCCTGCTGGCGATCATAGACACGGGTTCGTTCGTTGTCGAGGCGGGCGCTGAAGATTTCGGTCGGCGGCAGGCGTACCGTGATCTGCTCGCCATCACTCGAAAACTCGACATCCGAAGCCTGCAGTTTGCTCATATCGACACCGGCGATCACTTCCCCACTGGCAATCAAGAGCAACCGGTCGCCGAGGAATACATCAAGGACATTACCGCGCTCGATGCGGGCTTCCACGATCCGCTCGATCGAGAAGCTCTGGGTTTCGAGGCGATTGAGCGACTGCATCTGGCGGATCGCCCCGCCGCGATCACGGATGGTTGGCGAGGGAGTCGCAATGACGACCCGCAATTGCTCGGGGACACTCTGGTTGAAACCGGCGAGCATCTGCTGGCCGAAGATAAGCACCAGCAGCGTCACCGTCATCGCACCGAGCGTCAGATACAGGATCGCTGCTGCGGCACCGCCACCGCCGCGCCCGCCGGTATACGGGTAGGTGTGTGGCTGGTAGCGTGGCCGTTCGTACATGACGACCGCATCATCGTCGTCGTCATCGACATGTTCGCCACGTGCCCGGCGCAATCGCCGCTGCATGAGCGTTTCGCGGCTGGGCATGTCGTCGTCATCTTCCTCATCTTCAACCCGGCGGCGGCGGATCGATCGCCGATCCAGTTCGTCGTCGTGTTCATCATCGTATGGGCGCATGATGACCTCCGTCTGCCTCAGGTGCGTTTCATAGCGGTATGAACCGCAACCGCACCGAGGCCAAGCAACCGATAGCCTACCTGATCCCAGCCGGCATCGTGGATGATCTGTGCCAATTGCTCGGGCGGTGGGAAACGACGTGCCGACTGCGGCAGGTAGGTATACGCGGTCGTATCGGCCCCCCGGGCAGCCGCCAGCAGCGGGACAATCCGTTCGAAGTAGGACCGAGGGCC
>CALLZL010000079.1 GCA_937859575.1 uncultured Chloroflexota bacterium | reverse complement strand
AGTGGTTGGCAATGCTTCTCGACCGCAAGTGACTCGCCGGTGAGAAACGACTCATCGATCGTCAGGTTGTTGACATGCAAGAGCCGCAGATCGGCCGGAACACGCTGCCCCGATTCGATCAGCACGATATCACCCGGCACCAGCTCTTCGGCGGCGATCATCTGATCCCGGCCATTACGGCGCACATGCGCCACAATCTGCAATAGCTGGTGTAGTGCTGCGGCACTGCGCTCGGCCTTCCATTCCTGGAAGGTGCCGAGGCCGGCATTCAACAGCACCACCACAAAGATGAAGAAGGCATCCTTGAGATCACCGATCATGATCGCAACAGCGCTGGCAGCCAGCAGAATATAGATCAGCGGACTCTTAAACTGGTGCAACAAGATTTCGAGCAGTGTCGGTGGAGATTTGACCGGCAAGAGGTTGCGGCCGAAGCGACACCGACGTTCTTCAACCTGCTCGGTATGCAGGCCGGCCGGGGTCGCCTGCAAAGAATCGAGCAGCGCGGTCTCCGGCAACTCATGCCAGAGCAAGGGGGGATCGGACTGTGGTAGGGAAGTGGTCATCGTTCGCATCTCATCACCTCATTCATCAACTCATGCTTCCCTCCTGCCTATCATAGAATATGGCTATGGGGCGTATCGTTCGGGTTGGTTTACCAGTAGTGGACGTTTCTTTATGTAGCGTAGCTCACAGACATTTGAGCAGAAGAAGCTTATACTGCAAATGGCTGGCGACCAACCGCGAAGCAAGGAGAAGATCAATGAGCCACACCAAGCTCACAATGTATGGCGCACCATGGTGCAGCGACTGCAAGCGAGCCAAGAAGTTCCTTGGCGAGCAGCGGATCCACTACGATTGGATCGATGTGGAGCAGGATACCGACGGCCTGGCATTCGTCGAACAGGTCAACAACGGCAAGCGCATCATTCCAACCATTGTCTTCGACGATCAGAGCATTCTGGTCGAACCATCAAATGCCGAGCTCGCCGCCAAACTTGGGCTACAGACACAGGCAAAACTACGTTACTACGACCTGATCTGCATCGGTGGTGGGCCGGCGAGTCTGACAGCCGCCCTCTATGCTGCCCGCGAAGGGCTTGAGGTACTCGTCATCGGGCGTGGTGGGCTTGGCGGGCAGGCAGGGATCACCGAGAAACTCGATAACTTTCCCGGCTTTCCCGAGGGCATTAGTGGTGCTGAGTTTGCCGATCGCCTGACGCTGCAAGCCCAACGCTTCGGGGTCGAAACCCTGCAGGCTCAGGAGGTAATCGGCCTGCGTGCCGAAAATGAATCACGCTATGTCAAGACTGCCGATGGGGTTGAATACGGTGCGCGCACCATCCTGATTGCCACTGGTTCGACGTACAAACGGCTCGGTGTACCGGGCGAAGAGGAACTGATCGGTGCTGGAGTACACTTCTGCGCCACATGCGATGGACCATTCTACAAAAAGCAGCATGTGGCGGTGATCGGCGGGGGGGACAGCGCCGGCGGAGAGGGGTTCGTTCTGAACCCGTTTGTCCA
>CALLZL010000078.1 GCA_937859575.1 uncultured Chloroflexota bacterium | reverse complement strand
CTTGACGAAGCGCCGAACATCATCGCGAAACAGCGCATTCCACTCGGCCCAGCGATGACCGATAAACGAACCGACCTGATACAGGCCGGCAGCATCCCATGCCTCGGCAATAATGCGGGTATCGGCCAGCACCGGATCCGACTCGATCTCCCACAGGATCGGCGGATTCGCCAGCGGCTGGCTGGTGTCGTCGCGGGCCAATACCGAGGCGAGATCGAAGCGGAACCCATCGACATGCATGTGATGCACCCAATGGCGCAGGCAATCCATGATCATGCGGCGCACAATCGAGTGGTTGGCCTTGAGGGTATTGCCGGTGCCGCTAAAGTTGGCGTAACCGGCCGGGTTCTGCGGATCGCTCATATAGTAGGCGCGATTTTCCAGCCCTTTGAACGAAAGGGTCGGGCCACGCTGATCGCCTTCGGCAGTATGGTTAAAGACCACATCAAGAATGACTTCGATCCCAGCACGGTGTAACGCCTTGACCATATCGCGGAACTCGTCGATCGGCCCGAGTGGGTCATTACGCGAGCTATAGCCACGATGTGGCGCGAAGAAGGCGATCGGGCTGTAGCCCCAGTAGTTTGATCGGCCGGCCGGGGCATCCTGTGGATCAAACTGCTGCACCGGCAAGAGTTCGACGGCACTTACGCCCAGTTGCTGCAGATATGGGATCTTCTCAATCAATCCGGCATATGTTCCACGAAGCTCGGGTGCGACCCCCGAAGAGGGGTGGCGTGTAAAGCCGCCGACATGCAGTTCGTAGATCACGGATCCGGCATAGGTCTGACGCAGTGGTCGATCACCATCCCAGTGATAGCCGCGTGGATCCACCACCACGCTCTTGATTGATGCGGCACAGTTGTCGCCAGGCTCTATCGCCGCCGAACGGCGATAGTTTTCGCCGTACATTACGGCCCAGGCGTATGGATCAACCAGCACCTTTTGCTGGTCGAAACGTAACCCTTCGTGCGGTACAAACGGCCCGGCGGCACGATAGCCGTACAACTGGCCTGCCCCGATCCCGTGCACAAACACATGCCAGTAGTAGAAGGTACGGTTGATGGCTGGATCAAGCCGGATCACCCGCGCCGGTGCCGGATCATCATGGCGATCAAAAAGCAACAACTCCATGGCCGTGCAGTTGCGCGAAAAGATGCAGAAATTGACACCGCCACTACGCACCGAAGCGCCAAGTGGGTACGATTGGCCGGGCAACAGATCGGAGCTCATCACAAGCACCTCGCTTATACATGGACCCCGACATCCCGGGCTACCTGCCGCACATAGGCCGCCGCTGCCCGATACTCCGCATCGCTCGGCAGATGTTCGAGCAGCAGCGGGAGATCCGGATCGAGTCGATCTAATTCACGCAGCAGGGTCGGGTAGTCAAGGGTGCCAAGGCCGGGTCGCACCTCATCGAGATGGACGGTCAGTTGTTCGCGCAGGATGATATCCTTGGCGTGAACTGCCACCACAGCATGGCCGAGTGTTGCCACACTCTCACGGATGAAGTCGCCATTTCTGAAGTAGCGTTGCGGGCTATTGATCCAGTTCACCGGGTCGAGGTGTACTGCAAAGCCGGGGCGGTCGATCGCGGCCATCAGCCGCAGGTAGCTCTCGGGCGAATCGGGGTACATCCACGGCATCGGTTCGAGCACATAGCGGGTACGAGTTGGTTGTACGGCATCGATGATCTGTTGTGTCGTTGCCACGATTAAGTCAAACGTGGTATCGGTCAGATCGTCGGCATGCGGGCCATCCCATTTCGTGCCACGCGATCCGGCAATATTGACGCAGCAGCGGGCACCGATGCGCTCGGCAAGGGTCAGGGCCTTGATGCAACGCTCGATCGCAGCGGCCCGGGCGGCGGGATCAGGGCTGAGCGGATTGCACCATGCACCGAACTCGGCGATCACGATATCGGCAGTGGCGGCGGCCTCGGCATAAGCCGCCACCGCCCCATCAACGGGGGCGAGTGGCAGTGGACAGTAGGCGGCACGATAGCCGCGCTCGCGTAAGGCGGCGATCCAGGCTTCCGGGCCGGCAAATGGCCCTGGTATTGGTCCTCCGAGTCGCATGGTTGTCCCTCTTCACCATTCAAATCGCTCGCCACAGTGCAAAACGCGGTATGCCTGGCCGAGTGCTTGCGCAGTCGTCACAAACTGGTCGGGTGTGGCGGTGTTAAAGGGGAACCGGTCGTAGTGACATGGAATCACCGGCCGGGCACCGATATCATA